>NZ_JBHSMH010000102.1:0-982 GCF_042655365.1 Cohnella suwonensis
AGAATTCTTTCAGAATCAGACCACATACATTCAGCCAATAAAAGACTTACTTCAGATAAGTCATGATGTCCCTTCAAATTTATCATAAAAAACCTCCGAATGGGATTATGGGATTAAAGTGTTTAGCTTTACAGGAATTTCACATAACGTTCATGTGTTCACGACGTCCCACCACCTTAAGCCCGAAGGGCGGCCGCGATGCGGTTAGGTGGTGCGGATGTGTCCGGCTGAATTTACCCTCAGCACTTCTACTTCGGTCCGGACCGAGGCGGCTCGTCCGCCGAAGCGTGAACATGGTGTTATCGGATGTTCGGTGCTTCATTGAGATACACTCATATACTTTACTTTCAGTTTCTTAATGCCTTTCAAAACTTCATCTTTATTCTTCGACTCAATAAGCCATTTGGGTAATCTGCTTACTAAACTTAAATAATATGTAGAACTATTTCTTAGCTTTTCATTAATAAACGATTCTATAAATTCCAAGTGTCTCAAATTATATGCCCATAAAATATGCCCCTTACAAGTAAGGTTTAAGTATAAAGGATATCCAAATATCCAATCATGATTTCCACCAATATTTATGCAATTATCTTTCCAATCCTTTCCGAAATGAACTATCCTCAAATAATAGGGTTTGTTCAATGGAGCTCTTTTATCCTTGTTAAACCCACATGTATTACAAATAACTCTGCGATCTGAAAAATATAATTTATCTTTAATATAATCCTTTCCTGGTTCAATCAGTGGAATTACCTTTGCCATTCCATTACAATTCGGACACTTAACTAAAAATAGATCACTAAATTCATAAATTAAAGTGCCGTTGTCAACAAACTTATTCATTGATGTTGCACTCCTTGTCTTTCACCGAATTTCCGATAACGTTCATGTGTTCACGACGTCCCACCGACTTAAGGCGACGAAGTCGCCGGGCGCGATGCGCTTAGTCGGTGCGGATGTGTCCGGCTGATTCTGCTTC
>NZ_JBHSMH010000103.1:0-728 GCF_042655365.1 Cohnella suwonensis
ATAGTGTAAGTAAAACCAGTAATAATCGAATTGTGATTTTCATTTTTTCTCCTTGTCTCTTGCATCGGTTTCATATAACGTTCATGTGTTCACGACGTCCAACTCCCTTAAGCCCGGAGGGCGGCCGCGATGCGGTTAGGGAGTTGGATGTGTCCGGCTGATTCGACTTCCCTGCTGCTGCCAATTACTTCTCCGAAATCACATCTAACTCCTGCCGGACCGAGGCGGCTCGTCCGCCGAAGCGTGAACATGGTGTTATAGGATGTTCCCGCCTTCTTCGATTTCTCTCCCATAAAATTCTTCCTACATCGCCGATATACTTACTACAGATGGCTTCCCTATTGCTTCGTCGAGATACTTACTACATACGGCTTTTCCCATTGCTTCATCGAGATACTTACTACATACGGCTTTTCCCATTGCTTCGTCGAGATACTTACTACATACGGCTTTTCCCATTGCTTCATCGAGATACTTACTACAGACGGCTTTTTCCATTGCTTCGTCGAGATACTTACTATAGATGGCTTTTTCCATTGCTTCGTCGAGATACTTACTACAGACGGCTTTTCCCATTGCTTCATCGAGTGGCTATCTATGTTATTTAGTTCTTAGCGGGAATTTCCTATAACGTTCATGTGTTCACGACGTCCCACCACCTTAAGGCTCCGAAAGGAGCCGGCCGCGATGCGGTTAGGTGGTGCGGATGTGTCCGGCTGAATTACTTC
>NZ_JBHSMH010000104.1:0-2158 GCF_042655365.1 Cohnella suwonensis
AGAATTCTTTCAGAATCAGACCACATACATTCAGCCAATAAAAGACTTACTTCAGATAAGTCATGATGTCCCTTCAAATTTATCATAAAAAACCTCCGAAAGGGATTATGGGATTAAAGTGTTTAGCTTTACAGGAATTTCACATAACGTAAATGTGTTCACGACGTCCCACCACCTTAAGGCTCCGTAAGGAGCCGGCCGCGACGCGGTTAGGTGGTGCGGATGTGTCCGGCTGATTCCGCTTCCCTGTAGCTGAAATACTTCAGTCGAATCCACTTCCCTACTTCTGCCGGACCGAGGGGCGAATGCCCCGAAGCGTGAACATGGTGTTATAAGATGTCCCCGCCTTCTTCGATCAACTTGCAAATATCTTTCCGATGAACCTCGCGAACCAGCTTTCAAAGAAACGTCTTTCATATGAGACTTCACCGAGCAACTTACAATTCGTCTCTCATATGAGACTTCACTGAGCAGCTTACAAAAACGACTTTCATATGAGACTTCACTGAGCAACTTACAAAAACGTCTTTCATATGAGACTTCACTGAACAGCTTACAAAAACGTCTTTCATATGAGACTTCACTGAACAGCTTACAAAAACATCTTTCAAATGAGACTTCACTGAGCAACTTAATAAAACGTCTTTCAAATGAGACTTCGCTGAGCAGCTTACAAAAATGTTTCATATGAGGCATCATGATCGGCTTACAAAAACGACTTTCCTATAAAAAATTGCATCTTCGATTCTACTTTCAATGCCTTGCGGGGATTTCTTATAACGTTCATGTGTTCACGACGTCCCAACACCTTAAGCCCGAAGGGCGGCCGCGATGCGGTTAGGTGGTGCGGATGTGTCCGGCTGAAATACTTACAGTTGTTGAGCTACTCCAGTCGAATCCGCTTCCTACTTCTGCCGGACCGAGGCGGCTCGTCCGCCGAAGCGTGAACATGGTGTTATACGCTGTTGCCCTCTTCTTCGAATATCCCACGAAAGATTCGTTGATCTTAACCCTGCTCTTATATTGCCTTGATTCATTTCCAATTTCAATACAGTCGGAACATCATTCCAAATTCAATCCACCGCCAAACGTATGTGCCGGCTTTGATTATTGAATGTGTTCCATGACAGGTTTGAATAATAAGATTGGAATCAAGGCTATTCAGGGTTAAGATCTGTTCAACGAATCTTTCAGTCCCAACCCTCAAGACGGCATTTGAAAACAGGGCGCGGGCACGGATGATTCGACCTATCGAAGTCACTGGCGTGACCATCGATAGACAAATTAAGAATGATCCGATCTTCTTGACTGTTCTTCCCTCGCCCTTGAATTCAAAATGCCTTGAGGGTTGGGATGGGATGATCTTCGTTGTTTTTAGAGCAATTGCGTATAACGTTCATGTGTTCACGACGTCCAACTCCCTTAAGCCCGAAGGGCGGCCGCGATGCGGTTAGGGAGTTGGATGTGTCCGGCTGATTCTGCTTCCCTGCTGCTGTCAAATACTTCTCCGAACCCACATCTAACTCCTGCCGGACCGAGGGCCGAATGGCCCGAAGCGTGAACATGGTGTTATCAGAAGTTCATGACTTCTTCGAATTATCTCTCAACCTCGACCTTTTATTATCTTCTTTTCCAAGAAAACTACGAAGGTCTTTGCCTGCTAGAGGCTCGTCTGAAAATCTTGGTATTATATGAAGATGTGAATGAAATAGATGTTGACCCGCTGCACCATTAGTATTCCATTGAAGATTGTAACCATCTGGTTTATGTAATTCATCTAAATATTCTTTAACTTGTTGGACTAAAGTAAAGGTATCTAGCCATTCCTTCTCAGTTAATTCAAATACATTAACACGATGTTCTCTAGGAACGATTAGACCTGATCCAATTAAAATTTCTTGGGGCATTTGAAAAAATATACAGCTTTCATTACTTAAAATTTCTCTCTGTCTTGGTTCAAGTCTAGGATTACAAAATACACAATTGTCATTAATAGTCATTGGTATTTCTCCTTATGATCTCTTAATGTTTGCATTTAACGCACTTCATGAATTTCTGATAACGTTCATGTGTTCACGACGTCCAACTCCCTTAAGCCCGGAGGGCGGCCGCGATGCGGTTAGGGAGTTGGATGTGTCCGGCTGATTCCGCTTCCCTG
>NZ_JBHSMH010000105.1:0-516 GCF_042655365.1 Cohnella suwonensis
TTCGGAGGTTTTTTATGATAAATTTGAAGGGACATCATGACTTATCTGAAGTAAGTCTTTTATTGGCTGAATGTATGTGGTCTGATTCTGAAAGAATTCTTCAAGAAATAGATAAGTATAAAGCTGATGATTCCAGGGAGCTTTATGGGAAAGTCATAAATAATGAACTTGTAGGGCTTATTGGACTAATACATATTTCACTAAGGGAAGTGGAACTGAAACATATTGCAATCCGATCAGATAATAGAAGACAAGGTATAGGAAAACAGATGATTAATGAAATTATAAATAAGAATGGAATAGATAAGATAATAGCAGAAACTGATAAAGACGCAGTTAATTTTTATAGAAATATTGGATTTGAAATCATGAGTTTAGGGGAGAAGTATCCTGGCATTGAAAGATTTCAATGCATATTATTTAGAGACAATAAGATCATTTGAGAGAAGATTCAGGAAGACAGGAACTTCACATAACACCATGTTCACGCTTCGGCGGACGAGCCGCCTCGGTCCG
>NZ_JBHSMH010000106.1:0-2237 GCF_042655365.1 Cohnella suwonensis
CCCCAACCCCCCCCCGCGCATCGCCTGAAACTCCCACGAACCATACCCCCTCACGAGCTCCGGGAAGTATGTTATAATGGTGGGTAGCATATCAGGCAACGGAGGATGAGAACATTGCTGGACCGTCTGCAAATATTGGCGGATCGTTACGAGAAACTGAACGAATTGCTGAGCGATCCGGACGTGGTGAGCGATTCGAACCGTCTTCGCACGTACGCGAAGGAGCAATCGGGACTCGAGGAAGCGTACCGCGCATACGAGGAATACAAGCTGGTGCTGACGCAAGCGGCGGATGCGAAGGCGATGCTGGAAGATAAATTGGACGACGAAATGCGCGACATGGTGAAGCTGGAGCTGAGCGAGCTCGAAGAGCGCCGTACCGCGCTGGAAGAGAAAGTCCGTTTCCTGCTCTTGCCGAAGGATCCGAACGACGGCAAGGACATCATCGTCGAGATTCGCGGCGCCGCCGGCGGGGAAGAAGCGAACTTGTTCGCGGCCGAGCTGTACCGGATGTACTCTAAATTCGCGGATAGCCAAGGCTGGCGTACGGAAGTGCTCGAGTCGAGCGTCAGCGACCTCGGCGGATTCAAGGAAGTTATTTTCTCGGTCAGCGGGGCGGAAGCCTATCGGATGCTCAAATACGAGAGCGGCGCGCACCGCGTGCAACGCGTGCCGGAGACGGAGTCGGGCGGCCGGATCCATACGTCGACGTCGACCGTCGTTGTCATGCCCGAAGCGGAAGAGCTCGATATCGTCATTCACGACAAGGACATTCGCGTGGACACGTTCTGTTCGAGCGGCGCCGGCGGACAGTCGGTCAACACGACCAAATCGGCGGTCCGCGTCACGCACGTGCCGACCGGCATCGTCGCGACTTGCCAAGACGGCAAATCGCAGAACGACAACAAGGACAAAGCGCTGCAAGTGCTTCGCACCCGGATCATGGACGTCAAGCGCCAGGAAGAGGAAGCGAAATACTCCGGCGAACGCCGCGAGAAAATCGGGACGGGCGACCGGAGCGAGCGGATACGCACGTACAACTTCCCGCAAAGCCGCGTGACGGATCACCGCATCGGCTTGACGCTGCACCGGCTCGATTACGTCCTGAACGGCGACATGGATGAGATCGTTCAAGCGCTCACGCTCGCCGAGCAGGCGGAAATTCTCGAACGGGAACAAATGAAATAATACGGGAGGCGTTGTCGTGTCGACGGAACGCGGAACTCCGACGCTAAGGGAAGCTTGGCGATCGGGAGCGGCGCGGTTGCGGCAAGCCGGAGTCGAAGAAGCGGACGCGGATGCGGAGCTTCTTCTTCTTTATTTGCTCGGAATCGGCAAAACGGAATGGCTCCGCGACATGCGCGAGCCTTTTCCGCATCATCATTTGGCACGTTGGGAGAGCTTGCTCGCGAAACGCGAAAAAGGAGTGCCCGTGCAGTACGTGATCGGGGATCAGCATTTCTACGGTCGTGCGTTCGAGGTGACGGAGGCGGTTCTGATCCCTCGGCCCGAGACGGAGCTTCTCGCCGAGGCGGTCCTTCGGTTAGGCGACGAGCTGTTCGGCGGTCCCGGCGAAGGGGGCCCTGTCGTTCTGGACGTCGGCACGGGGAGCGGCGCCTTGTCGGTGACGCTGGCGGCCGAGCGTCCGGAATGGCGCGTCATCGCATCGGATTTGTCGAAAGACGCGCTAGCGGTCGCGAAGAGGAATGCGGCGAACTTGGGCGTCGGCGACAAAGTGACGTTCGCGCAAGGCGATCTGCTGACGCCTTTCTTGGCGGGAGCGGGCGGGGACTATCCCGCGATCGATATTCTCGTATCCAATCCACCGTATATCCCGAGCGCGGATATCGAGGAATTGCAGCGGGAAGTGCGCGATCACGAGCCTCGGCTCGCGCTGGACGGCGGCGAGGACGGACTGAATCCGTATCGAGCGATGGCCGGACAGCTTAGTGGATTGGAGAGACTGCCCCGCGTCGTGGCGTGGGAAGTCGGCGCCGGCCAAGCGGAAGACGTCGCCGGGCTATTGCGATCGGCGGCGAAGTGGGACGACGTGTATTTCGTGAAGGACTACGCCGGTATCGACAGGCATGTTATTGCTATACGCAAATAAGGAGACCGCGAAACCGATAAGGGCTCGCGGTCTTTTGTGCGCTTGGCAGCGCAACGATTAAGGAGTGAAAGTCTCCAGCATACCGCGAGGTGGCGGAAGTGCATAGCTGACAGGCAGTGCGTAGTCC
>NZ_JBHSMH010000107.1:0-4239 GCF_042655365.1 Cohnella suwonensis
ATACGATTAGTAAAATCCAAAAACAGTATCTAATTAATGATTTCATAATCTCCTCCGAATCAAACTTCAAAATCTGCATTAGGCACGTTTCATCTAACGTTCATGTGTTCACGACGTCCCACCACCCTAAAGGAGCGAAGCGACTGGCCGCGACGCGGTTGGGTGGTGCGGATGTGTCCGGCTGATTCCACTTCCCTGCTGCTGTCCATTGCATCCCTGAATCCTCATCTAACTTCTGCCGGACCGAGGGCCGAATGGCCCGAAGCGTGAACATGGTGTTATGTGAAGTATCAGTCTTCATCGAATAAACTTACGTTATTCTTGTATTCTTCAACATCTTTATTATACTTTGCATCTATAGCTTCCTGAGTAAATAAATCTTCACTGCAGACCGCTATTGTAGTGAATCCAGACGACAAGAATGTTTCAACGTTTTTATTAATTGGACTATCTGGATTAAATGTTTTATCATTTTCGTCATTACCATCAATTACAAATGCTAAGTCCGTTCTTCTGATATATTGATCCTTTAAATAATCTGCAATATATTGGTCCTTGGTTACTTCTAAATAAACCCTATCAGTAGTTTGATATATTCTGACTGATGAAATATCATGATTCAAATACTCATTAAATAACTCTTTTAATTTTGGTAATATCTCAATAGCCTCATAAATAGTTTCATTATTCTTATTGCTATTTGTGAGATTCTGAATTAACTCAATTGTTTTATTTAGTGGATATTGAAAAAACTCCCTATTCGGATTCACTCTGAAGTCAATTAATTCCAAATGTATTGTCTTTTCTAAACTATCGCAGTCTTCAGTAAAAATTTCATATGCTACCTTGAAAGGTGTAGGAACTCCAGTACTACTTGATAATTGTCTCGCCCTCTCACTTGAGTTTAAAGAAGTTTTTCCTATTTTGACCAATCCCTTAAAGCTTTCATTAATTAGCACATAAATATATCCGTTATTCACTTGAACTGATCTTCCTTTCTTTACTGATATTTCACATAACGTTCATGTGTTCACGATGTCCCACCGACTTAAGGCGACGAAGTCGCCGGGCGCGACGCGCTTAGTCGGTGCGGATGTGTCCGGCTGAATTCACCCTCGGCACTTCTGCATCGGTCCGGACCGAGGGGCGAATGCCCCGAAGCGTGAACATGGTGTTAGGTGAAGTTGGCTGCTTCTCGAGTTACTCCTCATTAAACTTCTGTTCTTTATCTGCTCTGTAAGAATTGTAATCAATCAATATGTATTCTATTTTTTTATCTTCATTTTTAAGTACAAAATCAATGTATTTTTTTCCATAATTATATCGTAATGTTTCATATTCTTCGTAAGGTTCAAACCTAAAATTCGGATTCCCATACTTTTCTATTAATTTATCATATGTATCTCCAGCCTTGACTCCTCTATTAGTATTCAATGTATCCAACTCAGCAAAGACAAGATAACTTTCATTATCATTAGTTAAAAAGACCAGTCTTAATTCTGGAGACTCATGATTTGGATACACTGCATTCAATCTTCTTATATCACCAAACCCACTTATGTATCCGTTATTATTATCTTCAAAATCTTCACCAAATCCCAACAAAGATTTAATCCTTAAAACGTTTACTTGATCATTTATTTTTACTTCATTGTAATAAATATCGAAATCCTCTGGTTCTAAATTTGATGATATTGGGGTATCTTTCGCTAATCCAAATAAAAGAATAAGTATAAATAATAATCTCAAATTATTACCCCCACTAGCCAATTTCACCTAACGTTCATGTGTTCACGACGTCCCACCACCTTAAGCCCGAAGGGCGGCCGCGATGCGGTTAGGTGGTGCGGATGTGTCCGGCTGATTCCGCTTCCCTGCTGCTGCCAATTACTTCCCCGAGTCCACATCTAACTCCTGCCGGACCGAGGCGGCTCGTCCGCCGAAGCGTGAACATGGTGTTATACGACGGGATCATTGAGCAACCTTCATATCTCACTTATTCAATAATGTCATTGTTCATTTTATTATTCCTTGAAATCATCAATAAAATTACTGTATTAATAATTACAACTCCTGGAATAACAAAAATGAAAATAATAGTAGAGAATTGTAGATTAGTTTCAAATAAAAGCCAGATGTAAAATAGACTCGCGAAAAATATACCAATGCTATTTGCAATTCCAATTCCTTTCATAACGTTCCTTGTTTTTTTATATCTAATTATTCCAAACGTTAAAGATAGTATGATTGTCATACAAATAAAAAAAAGTACAGGTATTAGTATAAGTGTAATAGGATCAATGAAAATAATCTCCTCCATTTCCTTTGGAATGCAATCATTTTTATAAGTTTTTTAGATCTTGGTATTATTAGCATTGCTTCGTCCTGTCGTATAACGTTCATGTGTTCACGACGTCTCACCACCTTAAGCCCCAACGGGGCGGCCGCGATGCGGTTAGGTGGTGCGGATGTGTCCGGCTGATTCCGCTTCCCTGCTACTTGCCAAATACTTCTTCGAACCCTCATCTAACTCCTGCCGGACCGAGGGCCGAATGGCCCGAAGCGTGAACATGGTGTTATCTGAAGGAACCGACTTCTTTGAAATACCGTCACTCAGGTTTTATTGTCGTTTATTTATTCTTTCTATAGCAAAGGCTGCTGACTCTTTAATATCACGTATTTTAATGATTGATAACTCTTCTAACAAATCCAAGTCTTCAGTATTACCAATATCAGACAATGTAGAAATGGAATAAATAATATCGCCTTTATTCTTTCTAAAGTCTTCTTTGCTTCTCAAAATAATATCCAAAATTACTTTCCGTGCTTCAGGGTTTCTAGATTTCTTAAGAGCACGAATTGCAGAATGTCGAATTGCCCAATCTTGATGGTGTACGAATTGAAAAATGGGATCTATTTCAATGAAATCTGGTTTATTTAGTTCTGAGATTCGATCTAACATGCTACTAATCACATATTGATCAGATTCTAGCCTTAATTGATTAATTAGGAATTGTAGTGCCTCATGCTCTTCGAATTTTTGAACTAATTTAGAAAGTATGAAATATGCCGCATTCCTAGATGACTTCATATCTTGACTTCTTGAGTTGCTAATAAGATCAACTAATACGGGAATCAAGTCTTTATCGTTTAATATTTCTGCTTCTCGATGTGCTTTGAAACTGATTGATTCATATGAACTTTTAGCATTATCGACTGTAGACATTCGATTAATAAGATTTCGTATGTATTTTTCTTTGCCTTTAGCTTCAGAAAAAATATTAAAGAAACTTGTGAGCTTTCTCATTTAGTCCCTTCTTTCGGTTTATCATTCTTTCGGTTTACGGTTCTTTCAGATAACGTTAATGTGTTCACGACGTCCCACCACCTTAAGCCCGAAGGGCGGCCGCGATGCGGTTAGGTGGTGCGGATGTGTCCGGCTGAATTACTTACAGTTGCTGAGCTGCTCCAGTCGAATTCTCTTCCCTACTTCTGCCGGACCGAGGGCCGAATGGCCCGAAGCGTGAACATGGTGTTAGGCGATTTACCCGGCATCCCTGAAATACGTTAATAAAATGTCCCTTATGTCCCTTATGTCCCTTATGTCCCTTATGTCCCTTATGTCCCTTATGTCCCTTATGTCCCTTATGTCCCTTATGTCCCTTATGTCCCTTATGTTTCTTTGCATTCCAGAGGCTTATTTAGTTATTAAATCAATAATTAAACCGGCAGCAATAAAAGATATTCCGAAAACTAGATTAACTTTCCTGTCATTAATTCCAGCTCTCTCACAGATAAAAACAGTTACACCGATGATTAAGAAAAACAATAGTGATTCAATGTATGATCCATTCTTTGAAATTGTATATTGATTATTGATTAACTGAACAATTCCAGAAAGAACTCCTACTACAAAAATAAAGACTGGTATCCTGAGCTTCATTGAATTCCTCCATCAACAAATGTGTTTTAATGCATTTCGGGTATTTCGCCTAACGTTCATGTGTTCACGACGTCCCACCGACTTAAGGCGACGAAGTCGCCGGGCGCGATGCGCTTAGTCGGTGCGGATGTGTCCGGCTGATTCCGCTTCCCTGCTGCTGCCTATTACTTCTTCGAATCCTCATCTAACTTCGGTCCGGACCGAGGCGGCTCGTCCGCCGAAGCGTGAACATGGTGTTATGTGAAGTTCCTGTCTTCCTGAATCTTCTCTCAAATGATCTTATTGTCTCTAAATAA
>NZ_JBHSMH010000108.1:0-1211 GCF_042655365.1 Cohnella suwonensis
CAGGGAAGCGGAATCAGCCGGACACATCCAACTCCCTAACCGCATCGCGGCCGCCCTCCGGGCTTAAGGGAGTTGGACGTCGTGAACACATGAACGTTATAAGAAATCGGCGAAGAGCGTAAACACATTTTCTGAGGTGGTGATCTCGCAGATGAAGGATCCAGTTTTTATTGAGCCATATAACAATGAATGGGCTTTTAATTTTAGTGAACTTCGAAATGAAATTGTAAACCAAGTAGGCACAGCAATAGAGAGAATCGATCACATTGGGTCTACAGCCGTAATCGGATTGGCTGCAAAGCCAATCATTGATATTCAAATATCCATATTAGACTTGGACAATATCGAAGAGATTAAAAATGGACTTTCCAAATTGGGATTTCATCATCGGATAGATAATGATGACCTGACCAAAAGATATTTTAGAGAATCGCAAGGAATGAATAGAACGCATATTCATGTAAGGCAGTCGGGAAGCTGGTCAGAACAATTCAATTTGTTGTTTAGAGATTATTTAAGAGAACATGAAATTGAAAGAAATGAATATGCTCAGGTCAAATATTACCTAGCAAATCAATACAGGAATCAAAGGGAACAATACATAGAAGGCAAATCTGAAATCATATGGAGCATTATTATAAAGGCAAATAGATGGAGTCAAGAGATCGGATGGAAACCAAGTAAACCAGATCTGTAAGTAAATCGAAGAAGTCGCCGACATCCTATAACACCATGTTCACGCTTCGGGCCATTCGGCCCTCGGTCCGGCAGGAGTAGGGAAGCGTATTCGACTGGAGTAATTCAGCAGCAGGGAAGCGGAATCAGCCGGACACATCCGCACCACCTAACCGCGTCGCGGCCGGCTCCTGGCGGAGCCTTAAGGTGGTGGGACGTCGTGAACACATGAACGTTAGATGAAATTCTTAGCGGGGAAGGTCAAGTACAATGCCGTGGTGAGCCCAATATTGAAGCGGTATAATCCTTAACGGATTCTTGAATGGGTTTGGGCGGAATGGCTCCGAATATGGAACGTTTCCTCATAGACCGGAAACAGACGGATTTGACTGTGGAAAGCATACTCGAGGATACAATGGAACGTTTCCTCATAGAACGGAAACAGATGGATTTGACTGTGGAAAGCATACTCGAAGATACAATGGAACGTTTCCTCATAGACCGGAAACAGACCGGATTTGAGCTGCAAGAGTAAT
>NZ_JBHSMH010000108.1:1221-4313 GCF_042655365.1 Cohnella suwonensis
TGAACAACATCTAACACCATGTTCACGCTTCGGCGGACAAGCCGCCTCGGTCCGGCAGGAGTTAGAAGAGGATTCGGAGAAGTAATTGGCAGTAGCAGGGGAGCGTAATCAGCCGGACACATCCAACTCCCTAACCGCATCGCGGCCGCCCTCCGGGCTTAAGGGAGTTGGACGTCGTGAACACATTTACGTTAGATGAAATTCCCCAAGATCTTTAACCCTCCATTTAATACATTACTTCTTAAGGGGCCTTTAAAGTGAAGGTAACAATTATTGGATTCAATAATTTCGATGACAAGATTAAAGTTACTTTTTTAAGTGATCTAGGAGTAGGAATTGGCTATTGGAATGGTGTTATTCCTAAGGTCAATAACACTTATTTTGTAGAGTTAGATATTCAAGAGACTTTAGTTTATGGAAGTAATATCGTAAAGAGTTCAAATCAACCAATAAGTATTTTTAATAATGAAGGAATCACAAAAATCATTGGAAAGATTGAATTCATTGAAGATGATTGTATTATTTTGAGAATTGGAAAGAGCATAATAATGACTGAAGTAGATAATCTCAAGGAATTTAATCAAGGTGATACAGTAATCATAACAACAACTAACTTACTTCTTATCGATATGAATTTTTGATAGTTGACTCATAGAAGCAGGGGAACTTCATCTAACACCATGTTCACGCTTCGGGGCATTCGCCCCTCGGTCCGGCAGGAGTTAGATGAATATTCGGAGAAGTATTTGACAGTAGCAAGGAAGCGGAATCAGCCGGACACATCCGCACCGACTAAGCGCATCGCGCCCGGCGACTTCGTCGCCTTAAGTCGGTGGGACGTCGTGAACACATGAACGTTATCAGAAATCGGCAAGATCAAAAAATTAAACTATTAGGAGAATGATTCTTATTAAGAAATATCAATTTTTTGATAAACTTATATATTTCAGTATCTTTTTTATACTATTTGATTTTTGTTACTCTATAATTGAATATCAAGAAATTAATTTGAAATATATGGAAGTGAATTGGATAAGGATTTTATGTTTTGCAATTGGATTTACTATTTATAATAATGATGATAAAACAATTAGGACTGATAATTGGAAGAAAACTATTCAATTAAAATTCTTATTTTGGACAACAACAATTCTATTTATACTTGGATTATTTCTTGACTATTGGTTACATAATCAGATTAATTTTCAGTTATTATTGCTTTCTGTTCTCTTAATGGATGTAGGTATTATTATTTCAATGATATTAATAGATCTGTATTGGAGAATTATCAAGAGATTTATTAAGGAAGAGAATTTGAGAGATAATCCATGAAGTAGCCGACTTCTGATAACACCATGTTCACGCTTCGGGCCATTCGGCCCTCGGTCCGGCAGGAGTTAGATGAAGATTCGGGGAAGCAATAGGCAGCAGCAAGGAAGCGGAATCAGCCGGACACATCGGCACCACCTAACCGCATCGCGGCCGCCCCTTTGGGGCTTAAGGTGGTGGGACGTCGTGAACACATTTACGTTATCGGAAATTCCCAAAGTGCTAGAGGAGCGTGAGCGAGAATGCAGGAGGACGAAATCCTTGAAAGTAATTGTAAGTTAGTGGAAGGGACCTTTCTTTATAATCTTGTTGAAGAAGCAACTTTCGATCAAAAAAGTTTTTGGGTTTATTATAATGCTAGTATTGAAATCGTAAAGAAATCCATACATAAACCGTTAGATAGAGAATTAACGAGAAAATTACAAGGAACATTTAAGAGAATACTGGAATGTTTCTACTATCATTCTGTTGAAAGTGATCAATATAGAATTACGAATTTTCCTTATGAAGATATTAATTACTACTATGAAAGACTGTCATTTATGATTGATGGTTATTTTAATAATTTTGTGATGGATGAATCACAATTCGGAGATTTCATTAAGAATCCTAAATTTTCAGAACTATATGATTGAAAGCTTGTTAATTTGAATGTGAACCGATGAAGTGGGAACTTCCGATAACACCATGTTCACGCTTCGGGCCATCCGGCCCTCGGTCCGGCAGGAGTTAGATGAAAATTCGGGGATGCAATAGGCAGTAGCAGGGAAGCGGAATCAGCCGGACACATCCGCACCACCTAACCGCATCGCGGCCGCCCTTCGGGCTTAAGGTGGTGGGACGTCGTGAACACATTAACGTTATACGAAACATGAAGCGAGTGATTTTAAACCCAAACCGTCTGACACCAAGCCTTCATGTGTATTATAATAATGATGAACACATCAACTGGAGTAGGTGAGAAGAATGAGTGTTAAGGACGAAGTTATCAGACTTATCCAAGACCTTCCAGACAACGTTACGGTTGAAGATATTTTGTACAAATTATATGTGAGGGCTAGGATCGAAGAGGGTTTGACTGAATTGGATGCTGGTAAAGGCATCACACATTCAGAGGCAATGGAGCGAATTAATAAATGGCTGAATTGATCTGGTCACCAAGATCTCTGAAAGATTTGGAATTGATTTATGAATACATTAAGCAAGACTCAATAGACATGGCAAGAATTTTTGTCAATGAATTAATTCAATCAGCAATCAAGATTCCGGATTTTCCATATTCGGGAAGATTAGTGCCTGAGTTTAATCGTGATATTATTAGGGAAAAGATATATCAAAGTTATAGGATAATCTATAGAATTAATGGAAGCGAAATTGAATTAATTACATTTCTACATCAGTCAAGAAGATTAATGCGTAAAGACTTTAAATGACATCATGACTTTAATAAGACATGATGTTTTTTTGTGTGAAATTAATAGCCTTGTGGGTTGATTCATGCATGCTTCGTATAACACCATGTTCACGCTTCGGGGCATTCGCCCCTCGGTCCGGGCAGGAGTAGGAAGCGGATTCGACTGTAGCAGCTCAGCAACTGTAAGTAATTCAGCCGGACACATCCGCACCACCTAACCGCATCGCGGCCGCCCTTTGGGCTTAAGGTGGTGGGACGTCGTGAACACATGAACGTTATATGAAAGGGATGCAAATCTAAAACAGAAAGAAGGAACGAATTTGTTTAGATTGTTTAGAAAGAAACGTAT
>NZ_JBHSMH010000109.1:0-622 GCF_042655365.1 Cohnella suwonensis
GGGGGGGTTGGGGGGGTTGGGGGGGTTGGGGATTGCAGCCGCGACGTTCTTCCCACCAACAATGTCTCCATGCCCTGGCCAACCTGCAAATATGCAGTTTGATGACCGCGAGACGATCCATTTCCTCGATCAAAATGTATGCGCTGCAGTTTGTTTGGCGGAATTCCGTCCATTCGGCCGATTCCATTCAATCAAACTGCATATTTGCAGTTTGTACTGTCGAAATCCGACATTCGGGCTAATCAAACTGCATATTTGCAGGATGATCCGCCAATTGGCCAACTTGCCAACTTGCCAACTTACCAATTCGCCGACTCGCCACCACGCCAACTCAATCCTCGAGTACTTAAACAAACTTATTACTTACTCCCCCACATCACGCGCATTTTGACCCACCAATCTCATCCTCCCCTCACCCCGCTCACATTCGCCCTACACCGCCCCTACACCGCCCCTACACCGCCCCTACGCCCCTACACCGCCCCCGCCTACACCGCCCTCACCCCGCCAACTCGCAACTCCGCGCAAGCAAAAACGCCTTCGGCGTCCTCTGGGCGCTGAAGAAGCTTTGCGGAGACGATTCAGAAATGGATAAGCGTGAAACTTATACATTCTGGTAGAG
>NZ_JBHSMH010000110.1:0-602 GCF_042655365.1 Cohnella suwonensis
CTTAACGCGCTGTCCTTGCGTCAGCGCGTGCAACTGCCCGCCCCGCGCGCGGCGCTCGCGTGGCGCTCGGGCGCTGCGCTGGCCGCGATGGCAGCCGCGGTCGCGCTCGTCGCGCTCGCGCTTGGCGCGGCTACCGCCGCCCTGCCCGCGCGCTTGGCGGCGCTTCTCGTCGCCCTGCCGGGCGTCGCGGTCGGCGCCGCCGTCTTCGCCGCGGCGCTCGTCGCCCTGGGCGCCGCGCTGCCGCGGCAATGGCGCGAGCTGCCGGGCTTCGCTTCCGGCAGCCGCCTGGACGCCCTGTTGCTCCGCATTCCGACCTTACATAAACGCAAGGGCGGAGACGCCGTTTCCGAATTAGAGTAATCCACTCGCCGCCGCAGCTTAAAGCCCCATAGTTACTCGAAAAAAATCGACTAACTGGCGCTCGAACGGGGCTCCAAGCAGGCAGTTGCACGAAAAAATCGACTAACTAGCGCTCGAACGGGGCTCCAAGCAGGCAGTTACACGAAAAAATCCAGTAGCATTGCATTAAAATATCAACAATTTGTCAAGGTGTTTTTCCGTAAGTAAAATGTGCTAAATTTGTATTATTTTATTTAATCATG
>NZ_JBHSMH010000111.1:0-145182 GCF_042655365.1 Cohnella suwonensis
TCATCGCCGGCACGATCATGGAAGGAAGCCCGACTCCTTTGTCCCGCTGGTTTCAAGCGATGTTCCTGATCTCCCGGCCTTCCGGTATCAGTTCCTCCCGCCTGTCCGATGTGATTCAGGTCACCTATAAGACCGCATGGCTCATCGCAAGAAAAATCCGCCATGCCATGCAACAAGCCGATAAAGGCGACCCGCTCACGGGAATCGTGCGGGTAGACCCTATCTTTTACGGCTATTCTTACTATAGCGATGCCCGGCAGCCGCTGTTGATCGGCGCATCCCTCGATGAGCATGACCAGCCTCAGCACGTCAAAATCAAACAACCGGATCCCAGTCATGTGAATAACGAGTCGAGGTGGATTGAAAAGTCTGGCGTCCAAGCGTTCGTAAACCATCATACGGATGGAGCGGCCGTGACCGTTTTTGCGCGTGGCAAGCTTCACCCTGCTTCGAACCCCATCATGCGGAATGTGACCGAGTGGCTGAACGATACGTTTCACGGCATCGGCGCTAAACATTTACAGGCTTATTTGGACGAGTTTTGTTTCCGGTTGAACTTAAAACTCCGCAATGTCCCCGTCTTCAGCCAACTGCTCCATTGGTGCGCTGGGACGCCAACCTTGACTTACAAAGATCTAACCCGCAGCAAACCGGTTCTCGTCGTTCCTTGGGTGGTCTGGGGAAGCAAAGCGAAGTGGAAAGGTCAATATCTCAGTCTATGGAACGCCTGATGCAAGGGATGCTTGCTTTTTAATTGCCGAAAACCCTTTCCATTCTAATATGAAACGGCAAAATCGAACGTGATATCCGGGAATCCGTTCTCCATTCTCCAGTGGAATCCGTTCTCCATTCTCCAGTCATAGCATTCAAAAATCCGCTGATAGGCACTCCTTCTGAGGCAAGGGGATAATAGTACGATTGTTCCAAAATGACACGGAAATTAGGTTAAGTCTAGATGAGTAGATGTCCATAAAACTTATACTTTCTGTCCTGAAGCAAAAACCGCCCGGCAAGCGCCGGGCGGTTCGGATAGGCATTGCGTATTCCCGAATTTCCATGGACGATCAGTCGCCGAGAATCGCTCTTTTCATCCGTTCAAAGATCGACTTGCTTTGCTCGTGCGTCGATTCGCCGCTCCTGGAAGCGAAGTCGCGAAGCAGATCGCGTTGCTCCTCGCTCAGATGGGTCGGGGTGACGACCGTCACTTTCACCAACTGATCGCCTTGCCCGTGACCGCGAAGCTTCGGCACGCCTTTTCCTTTGAGGGAAAAGTACTTGCCGGTCTGGGTACCCGCGGGAATCTTCAGCTTCACCTTCTCGGTCAGCGTCGGAATTTCGATCTCGTCCCCGAGAGCGGCCTGCGTGAACGTGAGAGGAATCTCGCAAAGGATGTTGTCGCCTTCGCGATCGAAGAAGTCGTGCGATTTCACTCTGAGCACGATATACAAGTCGCCGGCAGGTCCGCCGCGAACGCCGCCTTCTCCTTCGCCGCTTACGCGGAGCTGCGCTCCGTCATCGACGCCGGCCGGGATTTTGACGTGGATTTTGCGTTGTTTTTTGACTTGCCCGCTACCCGAGCACGAATTGCAGCGCTCCTTGATAATTTTGCCTTTGCCGCCGCAAGTCGTGCAGGCGCGACGGTTGACTATACGGCCGAAAGGCGTGTTCTGCGCCACTTCCTGCTGTCCGGACCCGCGGCAAGTCGAGCACGTTTCCGGCTTCGTTCCGGGTTTCGCGCCGTTGCCGTGGCACGTGTCGCAAGTCTCGGTACGGGGAATCGTAATGTCGGTTTCCTTGCCGAACACCGCTTCCTTGAATTCGATCTGCATCGTGTATTGCAAGTCGTTCCCGCGTTGCGGCGCGTTCGGATCCCTGCGTCCGCCGCCGCCGAAGAACATATCGAAAATATCGCCGAAGCCGCCGCCGAAATCCGCTCCTCCTCCGCCGCCGCCGAAGCCCGCGTTCGGATCCTGGTGGCCGAATTGGTCGTATCTCGCCCGTTGCCCGTCGTCGCTAAGGACGTCGTACGCTTCTTTCACTTCTTTGAATTTCGCTTCCGCATCCGGCGCTTTGTTCACGTCCGGATGGTATTGCCTGGCCAGCTTTCGGTAGGCCTTCTTGACGTCGTCCGCGGAGGCGTTCTTCTGCAGCTCCAGCACGTCGTAATAATCCCGTTTGTCCGCCAATTCCCCACCTCCTCATGAATGAAAGTCAAAGCGGTTCCGCGCGGAGCGGGAATCGCTTTGACTTTCGGATTTATCCGTTCGTTAGTTCTTCTTGTCTTCGTCCACGACTTCGTATTCCGCGTCGACGACGTTGTCGTTCTTCGGAGCCGCGCCCGCGTCTTCCGCTTCCGGAGCGCCTTGCGCTTGGCCCGCTTGTTCGTAGAGCTTCACCGAAAGCTGCTGGATGATTTCGGTCAGCTCTTCCGTCGCTTTCGTGATGTTCTCGAGGTTGTCGGAAGCGACCGCCGCGGACAATTGTTCTTTCGCCGCGTTCGCTTTGTCGATCTCGCCCGCGTCGACTTTGTCGCCGAGGTCCTTGATCGTTTTGTCGACTTGATAAATGAGTTGATCCGCGCTGTTCTTGGCTTCGACGAGCTCGCGGCGTGCTTTGTCTTCTTCCGCGTGAAGCTCCGCTTCGCGTTGCATGCGCTCGACTTCTTCCTTGCTCAAGCCGCCGGAGGAAGTGATCGTGATTTTCTGGCTCTTGCCCGTGCCTTTGTCGAGAGCGGACACGTTCACGATGCCGTTGGCGTCGATGTCGAACGTGACTTCGATTTGCGGCACGCCGCGAGGCGCCGCCGGAATGTCGCTCAAGATGAAGCGGCCGAGCGTTTTGTTGTCCTTCGCCATCGCGCGTTCGCCTTGCAGCACATGGATTTCCACTTGCGTCTGCATGTCGGCGTACGTGGAGTACACTTGGGACTTGCTCGTCGGGATCGTCGTGTTGCGATCGATCATTTTCGTCAGGACGCCGCCTGCCGTTTCGATGCCGAGGGAGAGCGGCGTGACGTCGAGCAAGACGACGTCTTTGACTTCGCCCGTCAAGACGCCCGCTTGAACGGCGGCGCCGAGAGCGACGACCTCGTCCGGGTTAACGCCTTTGTGAGGGTCTTTGCCCGTCAGCTTCTTGATCGCTTCGACGACGGCCGGAATGCGCGTGGAACCGCCGACCAGGACGACTTTGTCGATGTCCGCGGAAGAGAGGCCGGAATCGGCCAACGCTTGGCGCGTAGGACCCATCGTGCGCTCGACGAGGCTTGCCGTCAGATCGTCGAATTTGGAACGGCTCAGATTGAGCTCGAGATGCTGAGGCACGCCGTCGACGACGGTGATGAACGGCAAGGAAATCGTCGTGGAGACGACGCCGGACAATTCTTTCTTCGCTTTCTCCGCGGCGTCTTTCAAACGTTGAACGGCGGCTTTGTCTTTCAGCAGGTCGATGCCGTGTTCTTTTTTGAATTCGCCAGCGAGCCATTCCATGACCACTTGGTCAAAGTCGTCGCCGCCGAGGTGGTTGTCGCCGCTCGTCGCTTTGACTTCGAAGAAGCCGTCGCCGAGTTCGAGGATGCTGACGTCGAACGTGCCGCCGCCGAGGTCGAATACGAGAATCGTTTGGTCTTCTTGTTTCTCGAAGCCGTAAGCGAGCGCCGCCGCCGTCGGTTCGTTCACGATGCGGAGCACTTCGAGACCCGCGATGCTGCCCGCGTCTTTCGTCGCTTGGCGCTGGCTATCGTTAAAGTATGCCGGAACCGTGATAACGGCTTGCGTGACCGGTTGGCCTAAGTAAGCTTCCGCGTCGGATTTCAGCTTCTGCAGGATGATCGCGGAAATTTCCGGAGCGGAGTACGCTTTATCGTCGATCGTTTCCTTGTGGCTCGTGCCCATGTGACGCTTGATGGAGATGACCGTACGGTCGGGATTCGTGATCGCTTGGCGTTTCGCCGTTTCGCCGACGACGCGCTCGCCGTCTTTCTTGAAGCCGACGACCGAAGGGGTCGTGCGGTTGCCTTCCGCGTTCGGGATAACGACGGCTTCGCCGCCCTCCATGACCGCTACGCAAGAGTTCGTTGTTCCAAGGTCGATACCGATTACTTTACTCATGACTGTATGTTCCTCCCTTATATAAGTGCTTAGCCGCTGACTTTAACCATGGCCGGGCGAATGACTTTGTCTTTCAACCAGTAGCCTTTTTGAACGGCTTCGACGACGATGCCTTCTTCGTATTCTTCGCTTTCCACTTGCATGATCGCTTGGTGATGCTCCGGATCGAACGGCTGGCCTACCGCGTCCATCTCTTTCAACCCTTCGGCTTCCAGCACCTGGAACAGCTGGCGGTAGATCATGTCGACGCCTTTGGCGAACGAACCGCCGTCCGCGGCTTCGGCGCTCGTCTGCAGCGCGCGCTGGAAGTTGTCCAGCACCGGCAGCATTTGGGTAATCAGCTTCAGCGAAGCGTACTGCGACTGTTCTTCCTTCTCCTTCAATGTACGCCGACGGAAATTGTCGAAGTCGGCTTGCCCCCGCAAATAACGGCTATGATAATCATCCGCTTGGCGTTGAAGCTCGGCGATCTGCGCGGACGCGTCGGCCGTCGTTTGCTCGCCTTGCTCCGCGTCGGCGGTTGCTGTCGCTTCGTTCGCCTCGGAACCCGCTTCGTTCGGCTCCATCGTTTCCTCGCGTTGCTCTTCCATGTTTTCCTGCTCCTTCGTCTCGTTCGAGCTCATGTCGGATTCACCTCCTTACCGTGCCACCCATGATCGGGGGCTATACCCCTCTTACTTATGCCAACGGGACATCATGACGGCGATATCCTGGGACAAATAATTCAACAAACCGATGACTTTGCCGTATTCCATCCTCGTCGGACCGAGAATGCCGATCGTGCCGAGCGACTGTCCTTCGTGCGTGTACGTCGCCGTAATCAAGCTGCATTGGTTGATCGCTTCGAGCCCGTTTTCCGTGCCGATCTTCACTTGGATGCCGCCGGGGCTTTGCCCGAACAATTGCATGAGCAATTGCGTTTCCTCGAGCATGCCGAGAATCGTCTTCGCCTTGTCGACGTCCTTGAACTCGGGCTGGGTCAGCATGTTGGACGCGCCGCTCAAGTATACCTTCGGTTCGTGCTCCTCGGTAATCGTCTGCTCGAGCATGGAGATGATACCTTCGCATTGTTCCGCGTGGCGGTTAAGCTCCTTGGCGACTTCGCTGTGAAGCACCGACTTGACCTTGTAGAACGGAACGCCCGCCAGCTTGTCGTTCAGCAGGTTCACGATGTTCCTCAGATCGTCCATCTCGACGCCTTCCGGTATGGAGATCGTACGATGCTCGACGTGGCCGGTATTCGCGACGATGATCGCCACGGCCGACGCGTCGTTGATCGGCAGCAATTGGAAGTGCTTCAGCGTCGTGCTGAACATCTCCGGCCCGAGCACGATCGACGTGTAATTCGTCAATTGGGACAGTATCGTCGCCGCATGCTCGATGACGCCTTCCCAGTGGGTCATTTTCTCCGCGAAAAAGGTACGAAGCTTCCTCGCGTCCTGGTCGCCGACGCCATCCAGCGTGACAAGATGATCGACGTAGTAACGGTAGCCTTTAATGGAAGGGACGCGGCCCGCGGACGTATGCGGCTGTTCGAGCAAGCCGAGCTCCTCGAGATCCGCCATCTCGTTGCGGATCGTCGCCGGACTGAACGTGACGTCGCCGCGCTTCGAAATACTGCGAGAACCGACAGGTTCGGCCGAACGGATATAATCGTCGACGATGGCGTTCAATATCATGCGTTGCCGTTCGCTCAGCATCCGAATTCCTCCTAAGAAATAGCTTGCCGCCGACTCGCGATTCCGCTTGTCGTTAGCACTCATAATCGTTGAGTGCTAATGGATAATACAAAAATACCAAATCGAGCGCGGTGGTGTCAAGGACGTTCCGACTCGATTCGGCAGGTTGGGTTAAATTTGGGCGAAGCTGACTTTTTCTTCCGCCGCGGACGGCTCGATGCCGGTCAGACGGACGACGGCGATCTCGTCGCAGGCATGCTGCTTCGGGCAATTGACGCAATCGGTCCACACTTTTTCCGGGAAAATTTCCTTCTCTACGATATTGAAGCCATTCTTCAGGAAGAAGGACGCTTCTAGCGTCAGCGCCATGACCTTCGGAATGCCTTGCGCTTCCGCTTCCGCCATGAGCACGTCGACGAGACGGCTGCCGACGCCTTGGCCTTTGTAGCCGTCGACGATGCCCAGAGAACGGATCTCCACCAGATCGCTGCCGAGGCGGCACAGGGAACCGCAACCGATCAATCGCGCGCCGTCCTGCGCGACGACGAACGTGTCGATGTTCCGGGAGAGAGCTTCGCGCGAACGCGGGAGCATAATCCCCTTGGCTGCATAGCCTTGTATAAGTTCGTAAAGCGCTTCGACATCGTCCTGAAGCGCTTTGCGGCAAGCGATCGTCATTCTCCATTCCTTCTCTCATCCAACATTTTGTATGAATAAATATACAACAAAACGAATGATGTCTCAAGAGTCATTTCAGCCTGGCCGATAACGTTCGTTAATCGCGCCGATTCGAAAGTTCGACCGCGACAGCGCATGTCGTTCGCGTACAATAGAAGGGGAATCATTCGGAATCTTAAAGGAGACAAAATACGATGACCGATTACGCTTCAGACCTCGCGTCCCATGCGCTCGCGACTTCCATTGCCACGTTCAGGAGCCAGAAGTCGCTCGGCGACCGCGCCCTCGCCCAGCTCGACGATGCCGCGGTCGGCTGGACCCCCGAACCGGAAAACAACAGCGTCGCCGTTATCGTCAAGCACGTGTCCGGTAACATGATCTCCCGCTGGACGGATTTTCTGACGTCGGACGGGGAGAAGCCTTGGCGCGAACGCGACGGCGAATTCGTCGACGACGTCGGGTCGCTCGAGCGGCTTAAGGAGTTATGGGAGCTCGGGTGGTCCGCGCTGTTCGGGGCGCTGGAGGCGCTCCGGCCGGACGACCTGTTGCGCACGGTGTACATTCGCGGGCAGGCGCATACGGCGCTTGAAGCGATCAACCGGCAAATCTCGCACTACGGATACCATGTCGGACAAATCGTTTACGTCGCCAAAGCGTATAAATCTGCTGGGTGGAATACGCTAAGCATCGCGAAAGGCCAATCGCGGTCGTTTAATGAAGAGATGAAACGATCGTAGGGGGCTACGAAAATGCATCTCCTTCCGGCTGCTTGTTGCAATCTGGATCTCTGAATGGATAACCCACGACAAGGTGAGATCCAGATTGCAAAGGCAGACGCTTCGCTCCTACAGGAGATGCTTTTTCTCCGCCCCGATGATCGTTAACGGTCATTATAACTTCTTTTAGATAAACGCCCCGAACACCTCGTTGCCGAGAAGGATACCTTGTGCGGTCAACTTGTAGCCCGCCTCGGGTAAGACGACCCGCTCTAACAGCCCTTGCCGTACGAGCTTCTCTAGCGCCGGGCCGAACGTCGCCTCCAGCGAAGCGCCGCCGAACTGGCGGGCAAACGCCTCCGAGGCGACGCCCTCCTCCAGTCTCAAGCCGACCATCATGAAGTCTCCCATCGCTTCCTCCGTGATGACCCCGTTTGTTTCGAGCCGGGGCAACCTCTCGTTCGCAGCGTCAATGTAGGGCTGAACGCCCTTAATGTTGATGTGGCGCATGCCAAGAGCATAACCGTGGGCGCCGGCGCCGAGGCCATAGTACGGTTCGTTATGCCAATAGGTCGTGTTATGGCGGCTTTCGAAGCCCGGCCTCGCGAAATTGCTGATCTCGTAGTGCCGGTAACCGGCGCCGCCTAGACGTTCCATCAGATGCTCGTACATCGCGAGCTCCTCTTCTTCTTCGGGCAGCGGCAGCTCGTCGCGTTGATAGAGTCGGTGGAACAGCGTATTCTCTTCGACTTTCAGACCGTACAACGAGTAATGCGGCAAATCCAATTCCAACGCCGTCGTCACGCTGTCCTGGAGCTGCTGCAACGATTGGTTCGGCAAGCCGAACATCAGGTCGATGGACAAGTTCGTAAATCCTGCCGCTTTCGCGTTGGCGATGCTCTGAATGACGTCCTGCGCCGCGTGAATGCGGCCGATTCGCTCGAGCAGGCCGTTATCGAAAGTTTGCGCGCCGAAGCTGATGCGATTCACGCCTCCCGCCCGCATCGCGGCAAGCTTCTCCAAGTCCGTCGTACCCGGATTCGCCTCCATCGTAAATTCGACGTCCCCCGCCAGCGGAAAGTATCTGTTCACGGATGCCAGGAACCGCTCCATCTGTGCGGGATTCAGTACGGTCGGCGTGCCTCCCCCGACGAAGACGGTATCGATGACCGTAGGCGGCAGGTCGAGAACGGTCAGCTTCATTTCGTTCTCCAGCGCGTCCAAATACGCGTCGATCGGTTGCCCGGCCGCCACGTAAGAGTTGAAATCGCAATAAAAGCACTTGTTCGTGCAAAACGGGATATGAATATAAAGGGCGCGCGGCGTCCACGTATGGAGCGGCGGAATCGCGGCCGATTCTACTTTCGCGTTCACTTGAAAACCTCCTCGATCGCGAACGGACCGCCCCTTGCCGGCGGCAAGAACGCGGTCCGTATGGGCGAGTCGTCGCTTGGGTTAATCGTTGTCCAGCTTCAGGACGGCCATGAACGCTTCTTGAGGCACTTCGACGTTGCCGACTTGCTTCATGCGCTTTTTGCCTTCCTTCTGCTTGTCGAGCAATTTCCGTTTCCGGGAAATATCGCCGCCGTAACATTTGGCAAGAACGTTTTTGCGCATCGCCTTGATCGATTCGCGGGCGACGATCTTCTGGCCGATGGCCGCTTGGATCGGAACCTCGAACATCTGGCGCGGAATTAAATCTTTCAGCTTCTCGCAGATGACCCGTCCGCGGTTGTACGCGCGGTCCCTGTGAACGATAAATGAAAGGGCGTCGACCTTCTCCGCGTTAAGCAGAATATCCATCTTCACGAGCGTCGATTGGCGATAGCCGATCAGCTCGTAATCGAACGAAGCATAGCCTTTCGTGCTGGACTTCAGCTGGTCGAAGAAGTCGTATACGATCTCGGCCAACGGAATGTTGTATTTCAGCGTCACGCGGTTCGTGTCCAAATACTGCATGTCGATGAACTCGCCGCGTTTGCCTTGGCACAGGTCCATGATCGCGCCGACGTAGTCGTTCGGCACGATGATCGAAGCTTTGACGTACGGCTCTTCGACGAAATCGATTTTCGCGGAATCCGGATAGTCCGCCGGATTGGAAATCTCGAGCACTTCGCCGTTCGTCTGCGTCACCCGGTAAATAACGCTCGGAGCGGTCGTGATGAGCGGAATGTTGAATTCGCGTTCGATCCGCTCTTGGATGATCTCCATGTGCAGCATGCCGAGGAAGCCGCAACGGTAGCCGAAGCCGAGCGCTTGGGACGATTCGGGCTCGTAACGAAGCGAAGCGTCGTTCAGCTCCAGCTTCTCGAGCGCGTCGCGCAGATCGTTGTAGTCCGTCGACTCGATCGGATACAGGCCGCAGAAGACCATCGGATTGATGCTCCGATAGCCGGGAAGCGCCGTTGGCGTCGAATTCTTGGCGTCGGTAATCGTATCTCCGACCCGCGTATCCTTCACGTTCTTGATCGAAGCGCTGACGAAACCGACGTCGCCCGGTCCCAATTCGACGACGGCGGTCGGACGCGGCATGAACGTGCCGACTTCGACGACGTCGAACGTCGCTCCGGTCGCCATGAACTTCATCTTCGTGCCGGCTTTGATCGTGCCGTCGATGATCCGGATGTAGCAAACGACGCCTTTGTAAGCATCGTAGTGGGAATCGAAAATAAGCGCTTTAAGCGGCTTTTCGCGGTCGCCCTCCGGAGCGGGGATTTTCTGCACGACCTGCTCGAGAATTTCCTTGATGCCGATGCCGTTCTTGGCGGACGCGAGCACGGCGTCGCTCGTGTCGAGGCCGATGACGTCCTCGACTTCCTTCTTGACCCGCTCGGGCTCCGCGCTCGGCAAGTCGATCTTGTTGATGACCGGCACGATCTCGAGGTTGTTGTCCAGCGCCAAGTACACGTTCGCGAGCGTCTGCGCTTCGATGCCTTGAGCGGCGTCGACGACGAGCAACGCGCCTTCGCACGCCGCGAGGCTGCGCGATACTTCGTACGTGAAGTCGACATGTCCGGGCGTGTCGATGAGATGCAGCAAATACGTCTCTCCGTCGTCCGCTTTGTATAGAAGCCTTACGGCTTGAAGCTTGATCGTAATGCCGCGTTCCCGTTCCAAGTCCATCGAATCCAGCACTTGGTCTTGCATTTCGCGGGAGGTCAGCGTCCCCGTATATTCCAAAATGCGGTCGGCCAGCGTCGACTTGCCGTGGTCGATGTGCGCGATAATGCAAAAATTGCGAATGTGGCTTTGTTTAATAGTCAATTGTGCCATTTTCCGATGAGTACCTCCAGCCGATTCCCCTAACGTCAGGTGACGATCACTTCATTATACCAACGGATGTCCCCCGCATCAATGATCGCCGACAATTCGGGCCCGGAGTCGCTTCTCCGCGCGACCGTCACTTCTCTTCCGGTTTCTCGATCGACAGCCCCTCTACGTGGCGTTTGCCCATCAAATGGCGCTTCTTACGGTTCTCGACCGTATCGAACACGATCGACATGTCGTAATCGTCGCCGGGATACAGATGCTTCTTGTCGATGTATTTGCGAATCCGCTTATGGTTGATCTTGAGCTTCTCCTTCTGCACCTGCACGATCAGGTCGCCCTTCTCGTCCGCCAACCGATAGACGACGCCGGGCTTGCGCAAGTAGGGGACGAACACGACGTCGCCGACGGACCAATCGCCCGGCCGGACCGTCTCCGGCTTCGCCGGTCTCGGCCCGCGGTTCGCGTAGCGTTGATCCTTCGGCCTGTAGCCCGCCCTCGGCTGTTCCGCCTCTCGCTTCGGCACTTGCGGGTTCGCGCCTCCGCCCTTGAGCGCCTCGGCGATCGTCCTCGCCCGGTCGATGATGGACGGTCCGATGCCGAGCTTGGCGGCGATGACGAACGCGTAGCTGTTGCCCGCCTCCCCCATGTCGAGACGGTACAGCGGACTGAGCGTCTCCTCGTCGAACGCCATGCGCGCGTTGCGGAAGCCGTCCGTGACTCGGGCGTATTCTTTGATCTCGTTGAAATGCGTCGTCGCCATGAGCGTCGATCCGCGGCGGTACAGCTCTTCCAATACGGCGATCGACAAGCCGACGCCCTCTCCCGGATCGGTGCCGGTCGCGAGTTCGTCCAGCAGGACGAGCGTCGAGGAACCGGCGTGCGCCAAAATATCGATGACGTTGCGAAGGTGCGACGAGAACGTGCTGAGCGAGGAGTCGAGGCTTTGCCCGTCGCCGATGTCGACCTCGACCGTCCGGAACACGCCGAGCTTGCTGCCTTCCGCCGCGGGAACGAGCAGGCCGGACTGCGCCATGAGCGTGAGCAAGCCGACCGTTTTAAGCGACACCGTTTTGCCCCCCGTGTTCGGTCCCGTTACGAGGAGCGCCCGGTACCCGTCTCCCAGGCGGATATCGAGAGGTACCGGCGTCACCGGAAGCAGCGGGTGCCTCGCCTGCCGCAAATCGATGAAACCGACGTCGTTCAGCTCCGGAGACGAACCCCCGATCGACAATCCCCACTTCGCTTTCGCGAACAGGAAGTCGTAGTGGCCGACCGCTTCGACGTTCACCCCGAGCTCATGGGCGTACGATTCGGCTTCGCCGGTCAGCAAAGCGAGGATGCGGGATTCTTCCCGCGTTTCTTCCGCCCTCAGCTCGCTCAGTTCGTATTGCAGCCCTGCCGACTCGGACGGTTCCACGAAAACCGTCTGCCCGCTGGACGATTCGCCCTGCACCGTTCCCGGCAACCGCTTGCGATACTCCTTCTTCACGGGAAGCACGTACCTCCCGTTCCTCTGGCTGACGACGCGTTCCTGCAAAATATCCGAGTACCGCGATAGCATCGCTTCCAGCCGCTTCTGCAGCTTCTCCTCCGCCGCTCGCAGCTTCTTGCGGATCTTATGCAGCTCGGAGCTGGCCGTATCGACGATCCGCCCCCTATCGACGCAAGCTTCGATCGCTTCCCGCAGCGGCTTCAGGTCGTGCATCGCCGAGCCGTAGGCGGCCACGACGGGCGCGTCTCCCCGCTTGGACGCCATGTACTGGCGGAGCTGCTCGCAGCTTCTGGCGAATTGGGCCAAGAAACCGAAGTCTTGCTCGGACATGACGTATCCCGTGCCAAGCAGCGTCATCAACGACTCCATTCCTTCCAGGGAAGGAAGAGGCGGATGGCCGCCTTTGGCGAGCAACCGGGCCGCTTCTATCGTCTCGGACAGCCTCCTTTCGATGACGGCCCTATTCGTCAACGGCTTGAGCCCTTCGGCGTGGCGAACGCCCAAATACGTTCCCGCGTACCCTTTCACGAGCTCGATGACCCGGTCGAATTCCAGTTTATTCATCGCTTGTTCTCTCATTTTCGTTTAGCCTCCGATTCGTTCTTGTCGTTCGTTTTTTGTAGCGGAACGCAAAAAAGGCAGCGAACCGTGCGCCATCGGCGCAAGCTCGCTGCCTATCTGAAGAAACTTCCGAAGAGATCGCGTCCGGGAGGGTAGGACTGCCACTAAAGCGCGCGGCGCAACCCTCGGATGGACGCAAAAAAACCGTACCCTGAATGAGCACGGTCGATCTCCCCGAAACTTCGTTCGAAAGGGGCGGTCTTTACCGGTTCTTCACTGGTTATTCAGTCCGCTTGCGGCAGCCGAAGAAATAAGCCTCGGATGGGCTTGATTTCGGTCTTGCCGTTATGCGGATATTCGAATAATTCAGTTCAGAACCCATACCAACATAAATTCGTTCCCCTTAGAACTTTGATGTCTCTAATCATACGGATGTCGGCTTCTCCCGTCAAGCCCATTGCCCGCCGATCCTAGGCTCTTTAACCGAGCACCTTGTCGAACAGCGATACGACGGCTTTAATGCCGTTGCGGGACAAGTCGTGCAGCACTTCGCCCGTCTTGCCCGACACCCGGTCGACGATCGGCTCGCGGTCGTTCCGGGGGATCGCCACGGATTCGTCCCCGTCGTCGACGAGCGCGGTACCGTCGTCCCAGTCGTCCGTCCGGTCCGATGCCGTCCCGGAAGATCGGCTTCCGCCTGCTTTCCCTGTCACCGGCAACGTCCAATCGTCCGTCTCCCCGGCATCCGACTGCCCGACCGCGGCCGTCCCTTCCGTAGGAAACGGCCCGTTCACTTCCCGAATGCCTTTGTTCGACAGTTCCATGCCGTACAAGATCGCGAACCCGACGATTCCGGCGAACACGAGCAGCTTAAACGTATCTTTTCGCAAGCTTACCCCTTCTTCCCGCTTGGATTCGCCGGAGCGTCCGCCTTCGTCGCGTCCTGCTCCTCCCAATAAATTTGAGAGATCGCCTTGGCCAGCACGTCCGCCGTCCGGTAACTTTCCTGGAGCGTATTGTCGACGCCGCCGATTTCGATCAGCACGCTGTCCGGAGCGACGGATTGGTTGTATTCCCCGTTGCCGTTCGCCGCGGTTTTGCCCCATACGCCTCTGGACAAGCCGGGGTAGTCCTTCTCCAGCAGTTCGTGAATCCGGTTCGCGAAGCTTTCGTTCTCCCGCCAGTCCGGATTTTTGTGGCCGATGATGAAATACACTTGAGCGTAGTCTTTGTCGCCGATCGTCGCCGTCGTTTTATTGCGCCGTTGAGAGTCGCGGTGGATATCGAAGAAAAATTGGAGCCTGTCGTTGGCGGCCAACGCTTCCTTGACGGTTTTGAGCGAATATTTATACGAATAATTCCAATTATACCCTTCCACCGTCGTCGGGTAGTCCTTCGACGACTGGGAGGCGCCGACGCCCCTCGCCTCCAGTTGCTTGGCGAGCCTCTTTCCGACGAGCGTCACATTGATCTTGTCGGAGTTCGGATCCTTTTGGCTACTCTTCAGTTCCGGGTACCATGATTCCCGATTGTGGGAATGGTAGATAAACACGACTTTATCGCCTTGCGTCGTCCGGGGACCTTCCGCGTCCGGCTTGTCCGGTTCCGCTTGTCCCTTGTCCGGCTCCGGCGCGTCGTCCGCATGGCCTTCCGACGGTTCCGGTTCGTCTATGCCCGTTTCGCCCGATTGCCCGGGATCGTCCGGTTGCAGCTCCTGCGTCCCGAGCGGACCGCTATCTTCGGGCGCTTCGTCCCCGCCCGAGCCGGGCCGCAACAACACCGATCGATCCCTGTCCATGAGCGGCATCTCGCTCGCGAGCAAGCTCCTCGGATCGTCCGGATTCACGTTCGTCATAAACCTCAGCAGAAACGCCGCCATCCGGCCTGCTTGAAGAGGGGATTTCTCCGGCGATTCCATATGGGGCAGTTCCATGCCGAGCAACGATTCGAACAGCCGGGCCGATAACGAAGCGGCAAGTCCTTGCATCGATTGCACGGGCGACGTCGAGAGCGACTTTTGCAGCATGCCGCCGAGTCCCAGAAACACGAACAATAAGGTGGAACAGGCGCTGAGCATCAAGTAGGCGCGCCCGGTCACGAGCATCCTTCGCCAATTCGTCCGGCGCGAATGCCCGTCCGGTCGATATCCGTCTTGTTTCATTCTCGTCCTCCCCGGAGCCTTCTGCTTGCGAAAGCTTCCTTCTCTTCGTTTGCCTTGCGTGTTCTATCCTATGAGCGCGAGCCATTTGATAGAACCGCGGGCAAACGAAATGATAGAATCGGGAATGAATACGAGCGACCTTGCCCTGCGTTCGGCGAAAAGGCGTTAAGCCAAATCGCCTTCCGAGATCGCGACGAATCGGCCGTTCCAGACGTTCTCGTGATGGCTAATGATCTGTTCCGCGGAAAGCACCTTGCTGTTTAATGTGCTATGCGAGCCCTTGAACAGCCTATTCCGTTGAAAGCCGAGACTGTAAGCCGCCCGCAACGTCGTATCCATGCAAAATTCGGTTTGCGCTCCCGTCAAAACGAGCCTCTCGATGCCGTGCTCTCGTAAATACGCCTCCAATCCGGTTTGATAGAACGCATCCCATTTCGTTTTCCGGAAAACGGGGTCGCCTTCCTCTCTATCCATGCCGCGGTGGATTTGCCAATCTTCGCCGCCTTCGTATAATTCATCCCGTTCGTCTTGCTCCGTATGTTGGACGAATACGACGGGCATCCCCTTCGCGCGCGCTTGCCCGATCAGCTTGTTCACCCGTTCGACCAACCGGTCCTTGTCGTAAAGATGATTTTCCGGTAGACGAAAAAAAACTTCCTGCATATCGATGACGATCAACGCTTCTTTCATCTCTCTCGCTCCTTCGGTTCGTATATTCCGAGTATACCAGACACGAAAAGATGCCGAAAATCCCCGGCCGCATCGACCGGGGGATTCGTCGCGTCAGTGCGTGTATGCCGCCACGTTGTCGGTGTCGACGGCTTCATGCAGGGCGGCGTTCAAGCCGCTCGCGATAATATTCGCGATGTCCTCCATGAATTTGTCGATGTCCTTCGGCGTGACGAGCAGATCGTGACCGAGCGGATTGAGCACTTCCTTGACGAGCTGCAGCCTTTCCGTTTCGTCCATCTTCCCGAACTCTCCGAACAGGGGATCCGTATTCGGCGTGTGCTTCTTCATGTGCCCGAACACGAGATCCATCGTGTTGTTCACGATCGTGGACGCGTACACGACGGTCGGCACGCCGATGCCGATGCAAGGAATGCCGAGAATGTCCTTCGTCAGTCCTTTTCGCTTATTGCCGATGCCCGAGCCGGGATGAATGCCCGTGTCCGCGATCTGGATCGTCGTGTTCACCCGCTCCAACGATTTCGCGGCGAGCGCGTCGACGGCGATGATCAAGTCGGGCTTCGCCTGCGCCACGATGCCCTGGACGATGTCGCTCGACTCGATGCCCGTCGTCCCTAGCACTCCGGGAGCGACGGCGCTCACCGGCCGGTAGCCCGGGCTCACCTGGTCGGGCATCAGCTCGAAGAAATGCCGCGTCACCATCACGTTGTCTACGACGATCGGGCCGAGCGCGTCAGGCGTGACGTTCCAATTGCCGAGCCCGACGACGAGCACGCTTTGCTTCGGACCGAAGCCGATGCGCGACAGGAACGCTTCGAACTCCTTGGCGAACGTCGTCGCGACTTGATCTTGCAGTTCGGTATCACCTTGCCTCAGTTCCGGCACTTCGAGCGTGACGTAATGCCCGATCATTTTACCGATCTGCCGCGCCGCTTGGTCGTCCTTGATCTCCATCCGGGTGACGGAAATGCCGTCGGCGCTGTCCGTCTCCGTCCAGAGGCCGGGAATCCCCGCTTCGCCTGCGGCTTGAGCCGCGATATCCCGGGCCTCCAAAGCGAGGTCCGTACGCACGTTATACATTGACAAATCAAGATCCATAGGGTGTATTGACGCCCCTTTCGGCTGCGGATTCAAGTGGGAAATCGGCTTGCTTTTTACCCCCCTGCATGATAGAATGTTACAAGTTGTGTGGAGAAATACTTCTGTTTTTGCTGGAGGTGAAAAGAATGCCAAACATCAAATCCGCGATCAAACGCACGAAAACGAACGAAGCTCGTCGCCTGCGCAACGCATCCGCTAAGTCCGCTCTGCGTACTGCGGTGAAACAAGCCGACGTAGCGGTTCTGGGAACGGACGTAAACGCCGCGAAAGCTGCTTACGGCGTCGCCCAGAAGAAATTGGACAAAGCGGCAACGAAAGGCCTCATTCACAAAAATGCGGCTGCTCGCAAAAAATCCCGCCTGGCCAAAAAAATCAACGCATTGTCCGCACAAGGCTAAGCCTTGCGCCTGACGCATATGCGGCCGTCCCGCCTTCCGGCGCGACAGCCGAAAAAGCCATCCTCCAGGATGGCTTTTTTTGCGTCTCTTTATCCGTTCTCGCGGCGTCGGGCCGCTTAGCTTGCGCCCCGAGAGCCGGTCTTCAGCAGGAATAGCTCCAAGCCGAGCGACTTGTCGACGCGTCCGGACTTCATTGCGTAATCCAAGTCGGCCAACTCGGACAGTAATGTCGCCAAACGCCGTTGGCTGAATTTTCTCGCCTGCTCGCCCGTGATTTTCACCGCGTAGGGGTGCAGCCCGATCTGGGACGCCATCTGTTGCGGAGAATAACCCTGGGAGCTCAGCTCCTTCACGTAGAGCATATTGCGGAATTGCCGGACGAGCAACGCCAGCAGCTTGATCGGTTCCTCGCGTTGCTTCAGCAGATCGTAATACAGCGTAATGGCCGCTTCCGTCCGCAGCGCGGCAAGCTCTTCCGTCAGCTTGAACACGTTCTGTTCGGTCGCCATCGGCACGAGCGACTTCACGGCGTCCAGCGTAACCGCTCCTCCCGCGCCCGCATGCAGGCACAGCTTATCCGTCTCCGCGGCCAGCGCGTGCATGTCGGTGCCGACGCGGCGCAGCAGCTCCTCCGCGACCGGAGCTCCCATCGAACGACCTTGGCCGGTCGCGCGCTTGAGGAGCCATTGCTGAAGTTCATCGGCATGGAGAGGCGAGAAGCTGACGGTTCCATCGCCCGACTTAACCGATTTCACGAGTTTCTTGCGTTCGTCGAGCTTCTCGTGGGGCACCATAAAGACGAGCACCGTCGACTCGAGCGGTTGAGCCATGTACGCTTGCAGCCGTTCGGGTCTATGCTCGACGCGCGAAGATTCCTTGCCCGAGGCGAACAGCACGCTATCCCGGACGAGAATGAGCTTGCTCGGCACGAGGAACGGCAGCGTCTCCGCTTCGTCGACGATCTGGTCGACCGGCGTCTCTGCCGTATCGAACCGAACGATCCCCATGTCCCGGTGCTCCGGTTGGACGAGCGATTCTTGAAGCCGCTCGACGAATTCGTTCATTAAATACGATTCGGTTCCGAATATAACGTATACCGGTGCGATCCGGCCTTGTTTCAGTTCGCGAAATGCCTGTTTGGCGTCCATGCGGCGGATCTTCCTTTGTTCCGAATTGGTGTGGCGTCTTAGCCATTGTACACTAAAAAACGAAGGGATCCCACCTCTTGCGAGGCGCGATCCCTTCGTTCTCGGACATCTATATCAACGTTCGTGAGCCGGCCCATGGTGCCGAGCGCGAACGAGCGTGACGAGCGTCCAATAATGACCGCGGCGAACGGTCGTCAGCATCTTCCTTATACTATACGCGCCGCCGTGAAAAGGGTGCATGAGCGGGTCGGATTATCGCTTCGATTCCATCGCGGAAGCGACGTCGAATTGCCATTGTTCCGCCGTGCCGTCTGGGGCAGTATAAGTGAAGTACAGCGCGGTACCATCCGCGTTCCAGCTCAGCATGCCGATCTCGCCTTCACGTATAGCGGATACGTAATTCGGATTCACGTCGTCGCTCGCCGCGTACACTTTGAACGTGCCCTCTCCGGCGACCGCGACCGCTTTCCATTTGCCGTCGGGAGATTCGACCCTCTCCCCCGGAAACGATTCGCCGTTGATCGAATAGGCCGGAGTGCTGCCGAACGATTGCGGTGCGTCCGGCGCGACCGTTACGTTATTGCTGTTCTTCGACGTTACGGATATGTCGTCCCGGTTCTCCGCCGACTTTTCGTTCGCGTCTTCGCTCGCGGCAGGCGCGGAGCTCGGAGTGGCGATTTGTTCCGTGAACATGACGTCTTTCTTGTCGGCTTCGCCGCTTTTTTCCATTTTCGAGCTTTCTTCGCCGGCGAGACTCTTTTGCGACGAAGGCGCGGCCGCTTCCATCCTAGCCCCCGCTTCGGGGCTGGGCGCGGCCGCGTCGTCGTTCGAGCTGCCGCTCGGCTTCAGGAAGCCGTCGGGATTGCCGAACAGCAGGAATCCGACGACGATGCCCGCGGCGACGACGCCGGCGAGCCGTCCGAATACTTTCCTCGCGGGACGCTCGGATCTCGATACGGACTTGGGAACATTCGCGGGCGGTTCGTTCCCGACCATTGCGCCTTCCGCCTGAAGCCGCTCCAGCTCCGGCATAATCGCGTCGACGAGGCTGAACTTCGGCACGACGCGCGGGAGCTGCTCCAGCTCGTTCGATAATTTCTGCAATCTCGACAGCATGGCGGCGCAATCCGGGCATCGGTCGGCATGATTCTTCATGAGCGACGTTTCCTGTTCGTCCAAATCGCCGTCAATGTAGCGCTGCATGAGTTCCATCACCTCTTCGCAATTCATCCCCGGACACCGCCTTTCTGATAATCGTGAAGTAGGACCTGCAATTGCTGCCGGGCTCTAAATAAGTAGGATTTCACCGTATTGAGCGGCAAATTCAACGAATCGGCGATTTCGTTATACGAGAAGTCCTGCAAATAGCGCAGGACGACGACCGTCCGATGATGCTCGGGCAGCTTGCCGATCGCCTCGCGGATTTCCTCCGCGGCGTACGCGGAAAGAACCTCGGTTTCGACGTCGTCGTGCGCCTGGAACACCATTTCGTGCTCGTCTATGGACACGGAAGGCTTCTTGCGCCGGAACTTGTCGATGCAAATGTTCGTGACGATCCTTTGCACCCAAGTGCGGAACTGGGCCTTCTCCTCGTAAGATCCGATTTTCGTGTAAATGCGAATGAGCGCGTCCTGGGATGCGTCCAACGCGTCCTGTTCGTTGTTCAACAAATAATAAGCGGTCCGGTAAACTTGGTTCTCAATTTCGCGGAGTAGCGATACGAGAGCTTCCCGGTCGCCCGCTTGTGCGGCTTTGATCAGAGCCGGCTCCACCACAGAAGATCCTCCTCCCCTGCACCTTCACAGACGTTATCGTCCTTCGGAAGGTTGCGCTTCCCCGGAGGGAAATTAAGGTATTTGCGTTGCTTCTACTTTCAGTCTAGCAAAAACGGACGAATAGGGACATTGTTTTATGTTGGAACGATGAAGTCAATCCCCCGCTACGAGCATCCTGCGTTCCATCGCACCGTCCGGTGAGATCCGATACCGGATCTCTCCGTTCAGGTCCGTTCTCCATATTCGGCTGCCCATCGACTCTATGCGCTCGAGCACTTCCCCGTTAGGGTGGCCGTACGTATTCGTCGCGCCGACCGAAATAACCGTCTCCCGAGGCTGCCAATACGCTAGCCATTGCGGCGTGCTCGACGTCCGGCTGCCGTGATGACCCGCTTTCAGCACGTCGATCGGCTCTCTATTCCCGTCGCCGCTCTCGAGTTCCGCCTCGACGACTTCCCTCTCCCCGTCTGCCTCCAAATCCCCGGTCAGCAGAAACGTCCTGCCGAATATCGTCATTAGCAACGTGACGCTCCGTTCGTTTTGGTTATTTTCGATTGCCGCGGCTCCATGACCCGACTGCTCCTCGCTCGGATAAAGCACGCGTATCGCCGTCGATCGGTCGGGTTCCCACGTCATCGGCGCATGGACGGCGTAACTCGGTATACGTTTCTTCTCCGCCAACCGGAACAACTCAAGCGCTTGGGGCGAATCTTTGATCGTACCGTTATAAAACAGAGAGCCGACCGATACGTTCTCTAGTACCGCTTTGGCGCCGCCGATGTGGTCGGCGTCCAGATGAGTGAGCACGAGCGCGTCGAGGCGTCCGATTCCTCTTCTCTGCAGCAACGGGACGAGCAGTTTCCGGCCTACCTCGTAAGGGTCCGAACGAATGCGCCACTCTTCGCCCGGCTTACGGAAATTCACCGTACCTCCGGCATCTACCATGATCGTTTTGCCGGTGCCGGTCCGGATCAGTATGGCATCCCCTTGTCCGACGTTCAGGAACGATACGGTCGCCCGACTCTCTAACCGATCCGGCTGAACGCCCCAGGTCAGCCAGCAAGCGACGGCGCACGAGTAGGCAAGGAACGACAACATCGCCTTTCGCCTCTTCGGCTTTTCCGCCGAGGGGTCGATCGTAGGCAGCGGAACCGTGTTTTCCTCCGTTGCGCCTTCCGCGAGTCGACTCCGCCACCATTCCCGCTCCTCCGATCGTTTCTTTGCGCGCTGGACGATCCAGGTGCCGGTTCCCATTAACGCGTACGCGGAGGCGACCCAGAGCAGCGAAGGCTGCGGCCACGCCGTTCGCAAGCCATCGATACGATTCAACCCATCGACGATCGCGAAAGTCAGCCCGTTGCCGAGCGTCGCGAGCTTCGCCGGAATGATGCCCAGCGGAAGCCATATTCCTCCGAGTACGACGGAAGCCATGCCGAGAGGCATGACGACGAAACTGATAAACGGCACGAGAACGAAATTCGCCGGAAGAGACAGCAAATGCACCGCGTGAAAATAGTAAACGGTCACGGGAAAAGAAACGATTTGGGCGGTGAGCGCGACGGCGACGGGACCACGGAGCCATGGCCGCGATATCGGCAACGCGGACGTCATCGTCGGCGCGAACAGGATCAATCCGGCGGTCACGAGGAAGGACAGTTGGAAGCTCACGTCTTCGATATAGCTCGGTTTCCAAACGAGCATCGCCATCGCCGCGGCCATCAGCAGATGCAGGCCGTCCTTGAGCGCGTTTCGGCGCGCGAGCCATAGGGCGATCATCGCCATCAAGCAAGCGCGAACCGCCGACGGAGAAGCGCCCGTTACGAGCATGTAGACCGGCATCGCCGCGATCGCGACGCCGAGCGCCTTTTCCCGGGTCAGTCTTAACAGGGCTCCTCCTTGCAGCAGCAAATACACGATGACGCCGACGTGCAAGCCGGAGATCGCCAGCACGTGCGTCAAGCCGAGCTTGGCGAAGCCGTCGTATTGTTCAGGATCGAGATCGGACCGAAGGCCGACGACGAGTCCCTTCATATAGCCGGCGTCTCCGCCGGGATATAGCCCGTCCATGACGGCGCCGATCCGGTCGCGGAAGTCGTCAAGCAGGCGCCCCGGCCGATACCGCCAAGCAATATCCGATCCCGTCACGGCGACGGCATCCGCTCCTTTGGCGTTCATCTGTCGCTTGATGCCTTGCCGCATCAAGTAATCCCGGTAATCGAAATCGCCGAAATTCCCCGCCGTTCCCGGTCGCGTCATCGTCCCGCTAACCGATACGACGTCGCCTCTTCGCCAAGCCGACGCGATCTTCTGCTCCTCTTGCTTGGCCAGCTTGACCCGAACGATGACCGTCTCGGATTTAGCGACGCCAGCATTCGATAGCGCCGCCCGCAACCGGAAAGACGCCAGATCCCCGTCTACCTCCGCCGGAGAGAGAATCGTCCCTTTCATGACGATCGTTTCCTTAAGATCGGCTAAGGTAGACCGTCCGCCGCCATCGGCAAGTTGCATCGAGGCGGCGGCGTTCTCGCCGATACCGTCCCGGGCGTCGATCGCCAATCGCTCCCCGAACGCCAATGCCGCCGCGACGCCGCACAGCAAAACCAATCTCGGACTTGCCGAACGAGAGACGGCAAGCCCTGACAGGATCAATAACAAGGCCAATAGGGCAAAGTAGGCTAATGACCCTTGCCACAAAGAAGGCACCGCCGTTCCGGCAATCCAACAGCTCGCGACGGCGACTAACGGTCTCCGGTCTATCGCTTCCGCCTCCTTTCGTTTGCCCTCGAGAACGAAAAAAACCTCTTCCCCGGGCGATTGCCCGGCGAAGAGGTTCTTCCTCTTGCTTGCCGTATGACGTTAAGAGCCGTCTTGGACTTCCGTATCCGCCGGCGGAACGTAGTTGGATAGCTGCCTGAACAGCAGTCCTCTCTGTTCCATGAGCGCCGCGACTTTGCCGTAATCCTTCGGATATGGCCGATAGTACACGATTTCGGATATGCCGCTATTCGCGAGCATGTTCGCGCAGGTCCAGCATGGCTGGTCCGTTACGTACACGACCGATCCTTCCCTGTCGACGCGGTCCGTGAACAAGAGCAGGTTCTGCTCGGCGTGAATCGTCCGGATGCAACGCTGCTTCTTGATCATGCCGCCGTCCTTCGCGCCCGCGGGCGCCGGTTCGAATTCCTCCACCATCATGCATCCGGCCTCGGAACAATCCTGAACCCCCATGGGGGCCCCGTTGTAAGCCGTGCCGAGCAGCTTTTTCCCTTGAACGAGCACCGTGCCGACATGCCTTCTCGGACATCTGGACCTCGTCGACACCATAAAGGCGATATCCATGAAATACGTATCCCAGTCCTTGCGAAGAACCGTCATCTTCCGTTCCCTCCGGTCAGGCCTTAAAGCCGCTTACTGCTGGCTCGCCGCCAGCGCTTGATCCAAGTCTTTCAAAATGTCTTTGATGCCTTCCGTGCCGACCGACAACCGGATCATGCCCGGTTGCACGCCCGCCGCGACTTGTTCATCCTCGCTCAGCTGTTGGTGAGTCGTGCTCGCAGGGTGAATGATCAGCGATTTGGAATCGCCTACGTTCGCGAGGTGCGAGAACAGCTTCACGTTGTTAATGACCTTCTTGCCCGCTTCGACGCCGCCTTTAATACCGAACGTCAAGATCGCGCCTTGGCCGTTAGGCAAGTACCTTTGTCCGAGCTCGTAGGACGGGTGGCTTTCCAACCCGGCGTAGCTGACCCATTCGACGGCGGAGTGGGTTTCCAGGAACTTCGCGACGGCGAGGGCGTTGCTGCTATGTCGCTCCATCCGAAGGTGTAGCGTCTCGAGCCCTTGCAGAAACATGAAGGAGTTGAACGGCGCAAGCGCGGAACCCATGTCGCGCAGCAATTGTACCCGCATTTTGATAATATAGGCAACCGGACCGACCGCATCCGCATAGACGACGCCGTGGTAGCTCGGATCCGGCTCGGTAAGACCCGGGAACTTGCCGCTTGCCTTCCAATCGAACTTGCCTCCGTCGACGACGATGCCGCCGATGGAAGTGCCATGTCCGCCGATGAACTTCGTCGCGGAGTGAAGCACGATATCCGCGCCATGTTCAAGAGGGCGGCACAGCAGAGGCGTCGCGAACGTACTGTCGATGATCAGCGGAATGCCGTTCTCGTGCGCGATCGAGGCAACCGCGGCGATATCTAAAATGTCGCCTTTCGGGTTGCCGATCGTCTCGGCGAACACCGCTTTCGTCTTCGGCGTGATCGCCGCGCGGAAGTTCTCCGGATTCGACGGATCGACGAACTTCACGTTGATGCCGAGCTTAGGCAGGGTAATGGCGAACAGGTTGTACGTGCCTCCGTACAGGCTGGCGGAGGACACGATCTCGTCGCCCGCTCCCGCGATGTTAAGAATCGAGTATGTAATAGCCGCTTGTCCGGAACTGACCGCAAGAGCGGCTGCTCCGCCTTCGAGCGCGGCGACCCGCTGCTCGAACACGTCGGACGTCGGATTCATGATGCGGGTATAAATATTGCCGAATTCCTTCAGCGCGAACAAGTTCGCGGCATGATCGGTATCGCGGAAACCGTAGGAAGTCGTTTGGTAAATCGGTACGGCGCGAGACATCGTCGTGGGGTCGATTTGTTGCCCGCCATGGACGGCAAGCGTTTCCAAGGAATACTCGTTACTCATGCAAGGAACCTCCCGATATAGGAAAATAATAGCTACCAACCTATTCTCTCATATTTGAAGTCATAATCATAGTAGTTTAGTCGGATTATTCGACCGTTACTCGTTGCGCGACTTTCTCGTATATTTTCGGACCTATGCCTTTTATGTCACGTAACTCCTCGACGTTTCGGAATTCTCCTCTCTTCTCGCGATAGTCTATGATGGCTTTCGCTTTGGAGGGTCCGATACCCGGCAAGCTTTCCAGTTGCGCTTGAGACGCCGCGTTCAAGTTCAGCAAGCCGGTACCGTTGTCCGCGCTTGCCGGCGGCGCTTGGCCGGTCGCCGACGGTTGAGCGGTAGTCGAAGGGGGCTCTTCCCGAGGCTGCCCGGAGGGGACGGTTGCGTTCGGTTGCTTGCTTGCGGCAGGGCTCGCTTTCGATGCCTCTCGGGAAGGGGCAGACGCGTCCGTGTCGCGCGAATAAAGCGATCTGCCCTCCTCGGGCGAAGATAAGGCGTCAAGCGCGTTCGCCAGCTCGCCGTTCGCGGGTTTCCAACCCGGAACGTCCGTACGGGATTGGCCTTTTATGTATGCATACACAAGCAAACCGAGCGCGAGCAGCATAATGAATAGAGAAATAAACCGGCTCGGATGCATCGTTCTTTCTTTCATCGCGTCGAATCGACTCCTTTTAGATGGATTCAATTGTAAAAATGCGTCATGACAGCCAAGCTTTCGTACATACAATGGGTGTAAGTAATACGCCTTCGGGAGGGACAAAGGATGAAGATCGGCTTTATCGGCGCCGGCAGTATGGGAAGCCTGTTAGTGGGAGCGTTCGTTCGCGCGGGCGCCCTGCGGCCCGACCAGATCACCGTTAGCTCCCGCACTTCCAGCAAGGCGAGTCTTCTCGCGGATCAATTTCCCGGCCTGCGAGCCGCCCTGTCCAACGTCGAGGCGGCCCAAGGAGCCGATTATTTGTTTTTGTGCGTGAAACCGATGGACTTCCGAAGGGTGCTCGACGAAATCTCTAGCGTCTTGAAACCCGAACAAATCGTCATATCCATTACGAGCCCGGTCCGCATCTCCTCATTGGAAGAGCTGTTACCGTGCAAAGTGGCCAAAATCGTCCCGAGCGTCGTGAACGCGATCGGCAGCGGCGCTTCCTTGTTCATGTGGGGCACCCGTCTGTCGGAGACAGATAAATCCGCGTTATGGCAGCTGTTCTCCTCGATCAGCCGACCGATCGTCATCCAAGAGGAAGAAGTACGCGTGGCCTCCGACCTGTCCAGCTGCGGACCGGCTTTCATGGCCTACCTTCTCGAGCAATTCATCGACGCCAGCGTCATGTCGACGGGCATCGAACGGGAAACCGCATCCGCTCTGGCTTGCGAAATGATGCTCGGCACCGCCAGGCTCATGCTCGAGCTCCCCTGTTCTCCCGGCGAGCTCCAAGCGAAAGTGTCCGTACCCGGCGGCATCACCGCCGCGGCGCTCGAATCGCTGCGCAAGTCGACCCGCGGCGCGTTCCTCCAAGTTCTGTACACGACCCACGAGAAATTCGCCGAAGACCTCGACCGGGTCGACTCCTCACTATTTCCGAGGGAGCGGACTTAGGGGGACGGAACTTTTGTACTAAAGGCGGTCTCTGGCCGCCTCTTTGTTGTTTAATTCGGTTTCACCTGACTACAGACTCACAACCTCCCCACTCCCTCCTCGCAATATGGTTTCACCTGACTACAGCCTAACAACCTCCCCACTCCCTCCTCGCAATTCGGTTTCACCTGACTACAGACTCACAACAACCCCGCTCCCTCCTCGCAATTCGGTTTCACCTGACTACAGACTCCCACCTCCAAAACTAACTTCTTTGAAGTAACAATTCCTTTGCGACCGGCGTCACTTCGAAAGAATGAAGTCTGTTCTTTCCGCTTCCCAGCGAAACAATGAGTTTCTTATCGAGAAGTTGCGATGTCACCCGCTTCGCCAAGTCGTATTTGCAACCTAAGCAGTATTTCACGTCATCGAGCTTAAATGGACGTCGTAAACGAACTGCATACCGAACCACCTCCCGCTCGTACACGGATAGCTCCTCCATGAACCGGCTGCCGCGAATGCTCATGCGTTGTCCGACGATCTCGTAGAACGCGCGCCTGCACATGTCGGGCTGCTTGTCCAATTGGTCGCGGCTGAATGGATAATACGTCATCCACCCTAGCGCGACCGAGCGTATTTTCGTCTTCTCGAAGTCGAAGCGGTCCCTCGTGATCAACTCGGCGTGCGTGACGAAACCGTCCGATTCGAAGGCGATCGCTATCGGCTCGTAGTAGACGTCGATGTACATCTTCGCGCCATTCGAACCCACCATTTCGTGCTCCAGCACGATCCCTTCGAACGACTGTAAAGCCGGCCATATGACGACCTCTAGCAACTTTTTCGTGCCTTCGCGATTTTTGTTTAACATCGCCAAACGCTGCCCGGAAGCATTTCGCAACTGCTCCTCTATCAATATCGCATACGCCTTTTCGAACGACATCTCATCCCCTCTTCCAAGTTCAAAATGAAAACAAAAAGCCGCCAATCCCCGCAAAGGGGATTAGCGGCGTGTGCTTCACGCGCATGGTGGGTGTGTATAAGATTCTTGATAGTAACTACGCTAGTGATGCCAGTTATTCCGATGTCCCGATCAGTTCGCGACAATGTTGACGAGCTTGCCTTTGACGGCGATCACTTTGCGCACCGTTTTGCCGGCGAGCAGTTCCTTGACCTTCTCCGACTCGTTCGCCAGCGCTTGCATGCCCGCTTCGTCGAGATCGGCCGGAACGTTCAGGCGATCGGCGATTTTGCCGTTCACTTGAACGACGATTTCCACTTCGGAATCGACCGTCAGCGCGACGTCGAACGCGGGCCAAACGGCGTATGACAGCGAACCGGCCTCATTGCCGAGCTTTTCCCACAGCTCTTCCGCGATATGCGGCGCGAGCGGCGAAATCATCTGCACGAAATCGCTCATCGCTTGCTTCGGCAACGTTTCCGTCTTGTACGCTTCGTTAACGAAAATCATCAATTGGCTGATCGAAGTATTGAAGCGCAAGCCCTCGTAGTCGTCGCCGACTTTCTTGAGGCTCTTGTGCCAAGTGCGGCGGAATGCTTCGTCTCCGGGTACGTCCTGGATTTTGGCGTTCAATTCGCCGGTCTCCTCGTTCACGAAAAGCCTCCATACGCGGGCCAGGAACTTGAACACGCCTTCGACGCCGTTCGTGTTCCAAGGCTTCGTCGCTTCCAACGGCCCCATGAACATCTCGTACAAGCGTAACGTATCCGCGCCGAACTCGCCGACGATATCGTCCGGGTTGATGACGTTGCCGCGGGATTTGGACATTTTCTCGTTGTTCGTGCCAAGAATCATGCCTTGGTTCACGAGCTTGTGGAACGGCTCCTTCGTGTTCACGACGCCGATGTCGTACAGCACCTTATGCCAGAACCGCGCGTACAGCAAGTGCAATACCGCATGCTCCGCGCCGCCGATGTACAAGTCGACCGGCAACCATTCCTTCTGCTTCTCCGGCGAGCAGATCGCGTCCGCGTTCTTCGGATCGATGAAGCGCAAGTAGTACCAGCAGCTGCCGGCCCATTGCGGCATCGTGTTCGTCTCGCGGCGCGCTTTTTTGCCGTTGCGCGGATCGACGACGTTCACCCATTCCGTCACGTTCGCCAGCGGAGATTCGCCGGTGCCGGAAGGCTGGATCGCGTCCACGTCCGGCAGCAGAAGCGGAAGATCCTCTTCGGCGACCGTGTCCATCGTGCCGTCCTCGTAATGAAGCACCGGAATCGGCTCGCCCCAGTAACGTTGGCGGCTGAACAGCCAGTCGCGCAGACGGTAAGTCACTTTGCCTTTGCCCTTGCCGATCTTCTCGAGGCGCTCGATCATCGCGGCGATCGCTTCCTTCGTGCCGAGGCCGTTCAGGAAGTCCGAGTTGACCAGCTTGCCGTCGCCCGTATAAGCGGCCGCTTCGACGTCGCCGCCCTCGACGACCTCCAAGATCGGCAGTCCGAATTTCTTCGCGAACTCCCAGTCGCGCTCGTCGTGGCCAGGTACGGCCATGATGGCGCCCGTGCCGTAACCGCCGAGCACGTAATCGGCGATCCATATCGGCACCTTCTTGCCGTTCACCGGGTTGATCGCGTATGCTCCCGTGAACACGCCGCTCTTATCCTTCGCGAGGTCGGTGCGCTCCAGGTCGCTCTTGCGCGCGGCTTGCTCGACGTAAGCTTCGACCGCCGCCCGCTGCTCCGCGGAAGCGATCGCGCCGACGAGCTCGTGCTCGGGCGCCAGAACGCAATACGTCGCGCCGAACAGCGTATCGGGACGCGTCGTGAACACCTTCAGCGCGGCGTCGTGGCCGTCGATCGCGAACGCGACTTCGGCTCCGGACGATTTGCCGATCCAGTTGCGCTGCATATCCTTGATGCTTTCCGACCAGTCCAGCTCTTCCAGATCTTCGAGCAGTCTTTCGGCGTACTCGGTAATCTTGAGCATCCATTGGCGCATCGGCTTGCGGATGACCGGATGGCCGCCGCGTTCGCTGAGCCCGTCGATGACTTCCTCGTTCGCGAGCACCGTTCCGAGAGCCGGGCACCAGTTCACGGGCACTTCGGCGACGTAGGCCAAGCCTTTTTTGTACAACTGAATGAAAATCCATTGCGTCCACTTGTAATAGTCCGGGTCCGTCGTGCTGAACTCCCTTTCCCAATCGTACGAGAAGCCGAGCGACTTGATCTGGCGGCGGAAGTTGTCGATGTTCTCGAACGTGATTTCCCGCGGGTGCCGTCCGGTTTGCAACGCATACTGCTCGGCCGGCAAGCCGAAAGCGTCCCATCCCATCGGATGAAGCACGTTAAAGCCTTTCATCCGCTTGTAGCGGCTTACGATATCGGTTGCCGTATAACCTTCCGGATGGCCGACGTGCAAGCCCGCCCCGGACGGATATGGGAACATGTCGAGCGCGTAAAACTTCGGTTTGCCCGCGTCTTCGGTCGTGCGGAACGTCTTGCTCTCGTCCCAAATCTTCTGCCATTTCGGTTCGATCTTCGACGGCTGGTAGCCGTTCGCGTTGTCGTGAGACATGGTCGATAACTCCCTTAAGTTCGATTGTCGCATGCTATCCATCCAGAAAAAACCAACAAAAAAACTCCCGCCGCTAGCGTTATCGCTAGGGACGAGAGTTCGGATTCCCGTGGTACCACCCTAGTTGACGGACGTCCTGCTTGGATCGCCGCCCACTCTAACCCCGTAACGAGAGGTAACGCCCGGCTTGAAGGATGATTCCGCTTGCGCGAAAAATCCGTTCGGCCCGGTAGCTCCGAGGCGAGTTCGTCGTATGCGTCAACCGGCTTGCACCTTCCGCCGGCTCTCTGGGTGACGCCGCAGCGACTACTGCTCCTCTTCTCAGCCAAAGTATGCCATGATTATAGCCATCCGCGCGAACGATGTCAAGTTGCCGCGCAAGCTCTGCCGCGCAAGCTCGCGAGGCGCCGCGAAATAACGGAAATGCCAAAAGGCCGCCATCGAAGTCTCGCGAAGACTTCGATAACGGCCCTTCTATCGCCGGAAACCCGGCTATATTATTTCGGCTTGCGGGCGACGAAGAACAAGCGTTCCGATTCGGCCGTCGGCGCGTCCCACGTAAAGTCGGCAACGCGGTGAAGCAGCTCGAACCCCGTCTCCGCCAATTGCTCCGCGATCCAATCCGGATCGTACGCCCGTTGGACATGGGACTCTTCGAATCTGCTGTACAACGATCCGGTGCCGCTTTCGGACGTAGCCTGCTCTTGGATGAAGAACGTGAGCGAATGTTCGATCTCCGTCCGATCCGGGTCGTAGTCGCACGTCCACAAATACGCGACGTCTCTCTCGTCGTATACGAACGGTTGCTCCTCGGCATACCGCTCCAACTGCTTCGGCGAATGGACGTCGAACAGAAACAATCCGCCCGGCTCCAACCCTTCGTAGGTCGCGCGGATGGCCGCCGTCACGTCCCGCCTCTCCGTCAAGTAGTTCAAGCAGTCGCAGAAACAGATGACCGCGTCCGCCGGCTGGGGCAAATCCCAATCCCTCATATCCTGCTGCAGCCAGCGAATCGTGCCCGGCTCGTCGCGATACCCGCCTCTCGCGGACGGCTCGTCCCACTTGCTTCGGGCGACGGAAAGCATCTCCGAAGAGATGTCGATGCCGAAGACGCCGAAGCCCGAACGGGCGAGCGGAATCGCGAGATTGCCGGTTCCGCAGCCGAGATCGACGATCGTCTTCGGCATGCCGTACCGGTCGAAGCATTTCCTGGCGAAATTCATCCATTCGGAATAAGGCATTTCTTCCATCAAGCGATCGTAGACGGCCGCGAACTGCCGATAGGTACGCATGTCGTTCTCCCCAATTCCCACTCGATCTGAAACGTCGTTACTGCGGCCGATCTCCGGCTTCTTCCGCGCTTCCGGACTCGATCAGACGCGTCCAGTTGCCTTCCTGCCGGATCCGCCCTTCTTTCATCAGCTTGCCGAGCGCTCTCTTGAAAGCGGACTTGCTAAGCTGGAACCGGCGCTGGATATCCTCCGCGCTCGTCTGGTCGGAGTAGGGCATCGCCCCGCCCGGACGTTCCTTCAGGAACGCCAAAATGCGATCGGCGTCTTCCAGCCTGCCGACTTCTTTCGTCGCTTTCACGCTCATGGACACGCGCCCGTCTTCCCTGACTTGCGTCACGCGCGCCTTGAATTTCTGGCCGATTCGGAGCGGATGGGTCATGGACGCGTTGTTCACGTAACCGAGCGCCCCGAAGCCGAGAACGCCTCCGTCGACGAGCGTGAACACGCCGTCCTTGAACACGTCCGTCACCCAGCCTTCGCGCCATTCGTTCATCCAAGAGGTCGGAGCGCGGAAGACGAGCGGAGCGAAATCGTCGATCTTCGCGAGTCTCGCCAGCATGCGCCCTTCTTTGTCCTGCTTCATGACGACGTGAAGCTCGTCGCCGGTTTGCGGCCACGCGTTCTTCCGTTCCGGCGGGAACTGTTTAAGAGGCAACAAAAGTTGCCTGCCGATGCCCATCTCCAAGAAAAAGCCGAAGCTCGGGTGGAAATCGGCGACCGCGAGCCGCGCCATTCCCCCGAGCGTAATGAGAGGCTTCCGCAGCGTCGCGGTCAGCCGTTCCTTGTCGTCGTGGAAGAGAAACACTTCCGCGTCCGAGCCGACCTCCGGACGGGTGCCTACCGCTTCTCCGTAAGGAAGATGCACTTCGGGTCCGTCCCCGTCCCCGAAGCCGAGAAACCATCCGTATGGGGATACTTCCCTGAGCACCCGTAACCGTTGCAAGGTTCCAGCGATCAAATTCATACGATTTCCACTGCCTTCGCGTCGGACCAGAGACGCTCGAGATGGTAAAACTCCCTCTCGTCCTTATGGAAGACGTGAGCGACGACGTCGCCCATGTCCACGAGAACCCAACGCGCCGTATCCGCGCCCTCGAGCCTGACTTTCGCGCCCGCGATTTCCGCGGTTTTGCGAATTTCGGTCGCGATCGAAAGCACTTGCGTATCCGAGTTGCCGTGGCAGATGACGAAATAATCCGCGATCAAGGAAATGCCTTGCAGGTTCAAAGCCACGACGTCGTGCGCTTTCTTTTCTTCCGCCGCGCCGATTACCGTTTTCAACAATTTGTCCGAGTTTAATGCCATGTCTCAGCCTCCGTATTCTCATTAGGTCGATGCTATGTTTAAGCTTGCTTCATTTGCAGGATCAGGTCGTTCCTCGCCGCTACCGTCAACGGGAAAATCCGTTTCCCGCGCTTCACGAGCACTTCGATGGTCGAACCGAACGCCGCGACCAGAGCCTCCTCGAGGCTGCTCTCCGCGAGCATCCGTATGTCGTCGACGCCCGGAAAGTCTCTGCCCGGCTCGATATAGTCCGCCAGACAGACGATTTTGTCCAGCAGCGTCATCCCTTCCCTGCCGGACGTATGGTAGCGGATCGCGTCCAGCACTTCCTCGTCCTCGATGCCGTGCTCGGACGCCACCGCCCAAGCCCCGACGTGGGCATGCCACAGCTCTTTGTCGTAGACGAGCAGTTCCGGGGGCAGTGAGCGTTCCCTGATAATCGTTTCCATGCGATCGGTCGCCCACGCTTTGGAATAGTCGTGCAGCAGGGCGGCCAGCTCGGCTTTCGCGGGATGCCCGCCGTACCGGGCCGCCAGGCCGATCGCCGCGTCGACTACGCCCAACGTATGTTTCCAGCGTTTGTCCGGCATTTGCGCGCGGGTCGCTGCCCTCAGCTTGTCAAGATTCATAAAGGCCATTCCTTTGAATGTATTCGCGAACCGGTTCGGGGAGCATGTAGCGGACGGAGCGTCCTTCCTTCAGCTTGCGCCGGATGTCCGTGGAGGAGATGCCCATCGGCGGCATTCCCGCACGCAGCAACTTCCTGCGGATGAAGGTCGGGAGCGACGAGTCGTCCGAAGGCCGATCCGGCCGTTCCAGCCCTATGAACGAAATGCGTTCCGCCAGCTCGTCGATACGCCGCCAATGGGGCAGATCTTGGATCATATCGGAGCCGACGATCCAATAGAACAGGATGCCGGGATCGCGCTCCTGCAACGCCGAGACGGTCTCGATCGTGTAAGAGGTACCTTCCTTCTTCAGCTCGATGTCCTCCACGCGGAGCGTTCCGTTGCCCGCGATCGCTTCCTCGAGCATCCGGCGCCGGCTTTCGGCGTCCGTGCCGGGCTGCGGCTTGTGGGGAGGCACGAGCGTGGGAATCAGCCACACTTCGTCGAGCTTCGCCGCTTCGCGCGCGGCTTCCGCGGCCATCAGATGGCCGTTGTGGACGGGATCGAAGGTACCGCCGAGCAGACCGATTTTGCGCATGCGTTTCCGCCTTTCCGCTCTAAGTTAACGAGGCAAGACGATTTCCTTGTGATCGGTCGATTCTTTGTACAGGACGATCGTCTTTCCGATAACCTGGACAAGCTCGCAGCGCGATTTCTCGGCGAGCTCTTCGCCGATTTCGCGCGGGTCGTCGGAGTTGTTGTTGAGCACGGAGATTTTGATGAGCTCGCGCGTTTCGATCGCTTCCTCGATGTGGCGGACGAGCTGGTCGTTCGTGCCGCCTTTGCCGACTTGGAAAATCGGGGTCAAGTGGTGGGCGAGCGAACGAAGGTGACGTTTTTGTTTGCCTGTTAACATGTTATTCCTGCTTTCATATGTGGGGATTCCGACGACTCGTGAATGAGGACTGCGAAAAAGGGTTGGCACTCCGCCGCTGGTTAAAATCGAGTGGCTGGATCGGATGAGGCGGTGGCCACTCGATTTTAAAGGCGGACGTAAACTCTGCGTACCAATCCCTTTTTCTCCGTCCTTTTCGAGTTATCGTAAAAGTTTTTACATCAATAAGCCTTCCCGTGCCTCACCGACCGAAAGAATCCAACACCGCTTCGCGCATCGCCGCCACGGGAGCGGTGGTACCGGTCCAGTATTCGAACGCGTAGGCGCCTTGGTAGACGAACATGCCGAGACCGCCGTGGGCGCGGCAGCCGCGCTCTTCCGCTCGGCGAAGGAATGCGGTCTTGAGCGGATTGTAGATCAAATCGCTGGCGACGGCTCCCGGCTTCAACCAGTTCGGGTCTATCGGCACGCCGTCCGCGTTAGGGGACATGCCGACGGAGGTCGTGTTGACGACGACGTCCGCTTCGGCGCATGCCGCTTGAAGCCGGGACCACGCAATCGCCGAGATCCGGTATGCCGGCGGGAACGCCGAAGCGAGCTCCGCCGCGCGTGCTTCCGTACGATTCGCCAGGAGAATCGCCGCCGGCTTCTCTTGGGCCAGCGCCCATAGAATGCCCCGGGACGCGCCGCCGGCTCCGAGAACGACGATCGTCTTCCCGGACAAATCCGGCTCTGCTTCTTCCTTCAAGGACCGAACGTAACCGATCCCGTCGGTGTTATAGCCGACGAGACGCCCGTTATCGTTGACGATCGTGTTGACCGCGCCGATCGCGCGGGCGCCTTCGCTGATCTCGTCCAGGAATGCCATGACCTCGACCTTATGCGGAATCGTCACGTTAAGACCCCGGAATCCGAGACCGCGAACGCCGGCGATCGACTCGCCCAACCGGTCCGGCGTCACGTGAAAAGCGGCGTAGGCGCCGTTGATGCCCGTTTCACGGAACGCCCGGTTCAGCATGACCGGAGATTTGGAATGGCGTACGGGATCCCCGATGACGCCGTACAGCACGGTGTGGCTATCTAATTGATACGGATCGGAATGCCGTTCCATTCGTCGTGATTCCCCTCTCCCGAAGAGGCGCGTTGCGGTTACAGCAGACTTTCGCGGAGCATGACTTTAATGCCGCGGGGAGCATGCACGTCCACGGTCGCGCCTTGTTTGCCGTTCGTCTGGATCCAACCGAGCCCGGAAATGAATATATCCGATTGGGCGTTCGGCGGAATGCGGAGCCGGTGTCTCGTCCATGGCGGCATCGACGCCAGGTCTTCGAGACTCGGCGGGCTGAGCATCGCGCCCTTGTGATCCGCGTACAACTCGTCCGCCCGCTCGAGCTTCGTGCGGTGGACGTTCAGGCTGCCGGCTAAGTAGAAGGTAAACGACTGGCGCTCCCCTTCGACGAAGTCGAACCGGGCCAATCCGCCGATGAACAGCGACTGCTTGTCGTTCAGTTGATAGGTTAGCGGCTTTAACGGCTTATCCGGAAGCAGCGCGGCCAGATCCTTGCGGGGAACGATCTCGGACATCCGCCATTCGTACACGATTCCCGGCGTATCGATGATGTTCTTCCCGTCGTCGAGAGGAATGTGCACCGCGTCGAGCGTGGTGCCCGGATAGCGCGATACGGTAAGCTCCCGCTTCAGATCGCTATAATCGGAGATGAGCCTGTTAATGAGCGTGCTCTTGCCGACGTTGGTCGCGCCGACGACGTACACGTCCCGGTCGCCCCGATAGGCGGTAACCGCCTCCACGACGCGGTCGAAGCCGATGTTCCGGCGCGCGCTGCAGAGCACGACGTCCGCGACTTTGAGCCCTTCCTCGCGAGCCTGCTTCTGCACCCAGTTGCGCAGACGGTTCCAGTTCGTTACCGGAGGCAGCAAGTCGATCTTGTTGACGACGAGCAGAACCGGATTGTTGCCGACGAATCGCTGCAATCCCGATATTAGGCTCCCTTGAAAATCGAACAAATCGACGATATGCACGACCAAGCTGTCCGTCGAAGCGACGCTTCCGAGCAGCTTCAGGAACTCGTCCTGGTCGACCGTCACCGACGACGCTTCATTATAATTCTTGATCCGGAAGCAGCGCTGGCATACTGCGACTTCCTTGCCGATGGACGATTCGGGCACGTAGCCCGGTCTCGTCTGAGACTCGCTCTGCAGCGGAATGCCGCAGCCGGCGCAACGGGGAACGTTAGCTTCCGTCGTTCTCGTCATGTTAGCGTCCTCCCTTGTCCGGCTCGTTCGGTTTAACCGGCCATAGCCCTTGTTTGCGCAGACTCCGAAGCGCGACCTTCTCGATGCGGCGGTTGATGCGGGTCGCCCAGCCTTCCTCGCCCAGGGCGATCGGAGTGACGAGAATCGTGTGGAGTCCGGCCCTGCGGCCGCCCAGCACGTCCGTCATCATCTGGTCTCCGACGACGACCGCGTCATCCGCCGGTAAATCCATAATCGCCAAAGCCCGGCGGAAAGCCGCTCCCCCGGGTTTGCGAGCCATCGGAATGAACGGAATGCCGAGCGGCTCCGCGAATTTGCCGACGCGTGTTTCGTTATTATTGGAAAGAATCACGACCTTGAACCCCAAGTCCTTGACCGTATCGAGCCATTGGGCGAGCTCGGGGGTCGCGAGCGGCGTCTTGGCGCTGACGAGGGTGTTGTCGAGATCGGTAATGATCCCGCGGATTCCCTTCTTCCGCAATTCGTCGATATCGATATCGAACACGGTGTTCACGATCTGATCGGGCAGCAAACGCTTGAACATCTAGCTTGATAACTCCTGTCTATCACCGACTTCTCGGCTAATCTTCCTCAAAATATACCATACCCCATCCGGCCTTGCAAAAATAAACGGGAAAGCCCGAACGCGTCGGCTCTCCCGTCTTTTAACTTATCCTTCTGACGCGAACGCGCGGAGGCGACGTCCGGCTAGAAGCCTTTGCGGATTCTTTCCGCCGCGGCGGCGAATTCGAGGAACTGGGCGCTATCGCCGGAATCTTGCCCGTAACGTGCTTTCTCGAAACTGACGATCGCCCCGTCGAAGTCCGGTCGGAGAGAACCGAACCGCTCTCCCCATCGGGTGAACGTTTCCCGGATCGTCTCGTGCGGTTCCCTACGCAGCCCTTTACGTTGAAGGAAAGAAAGCAATCTCTCCATCTCGCGGGCGACGCGTTGGCTCGGCGAGTGGCCTCGCGTCCGTAACCGATCCCACAGCAAATGCGCGCGGCGGCTACGGTACACGAAAACGGCGGCGATGGCAAGAACGAGCGAGACGCCGATCGCGCCTCCGACGACGAGCCAATTGTCTCCGTTAGCCGCGACTTCGGTATCGACCGGCGTCGCGTCGGCTTCCGTGCTCGTATCCGGCTCGGCCGTTTCCCCTTCGGGAAGCGGCTGCGGCACGCTGAATCCGGAAGTCGGCTCGAACGGAATCCAGCCGTAGCCTTCGAAATAAACCTCAGCCCAGGAATGCGCGTCCGCGTTGCGGACGGTATACGTTCCCGGCCTCGCGGGATCCCTCTCCTCGAACGGGTCAGCAAAACGCGCTCTTTCCGCCGCTTCAGGATCGTATCCGGTCGAGTAGCCTTTAACCCAGCGCGTCGGGAGACCGATCGAGCGGGCCATGACGACGAACGAGGTCGAGAAGTAATCGCAATACCCTTCCTGGATCTCGAACAGGAACGAGTCGACGAAATCGCCGCCGGTCCGGTTCGTCTGCTTGCTCAAATCCGGCGTGTTCGTGTAAGGGAAAGTCGTCTTCAAGTATTCTTCGAGCATTTTCGCTTTGTCGTATTCGTTCGCGGCGGCGGCAGTCTTCTCCGCCGCCAGGTCGCGAACGCGCTGCGGCAACGAATCCGGCAACTGCAAGTACGGCGAGAAGTCGTGCTCCGAAGAAGGTGCTGGCGCTTGCCGAAGCCCCTGCTCGTCCAGCACCGTCACTTCCGATACGAGCGTATAGCTTTCGACGCGGGAAGATTTGCTCCATCTCGCTTCCGCTTCTGCCGCGTTCCATTTCAACCCGGCGTTATTGTCGCTTTTGAGCTCGGAGACGGACGAGATCGGCCCCGCCCCGAACAGCACGGGCAGCTTATCCTTGCGTTCGATCTTGACCGTCTGGACGACTTCTTTCGTCTTCGCCTCGGGATTGCGCTTAGGGTCGAGCGGCAGCTTCACTTGTCCGCCAACGGGAATCTGCATCAGATTCGGCTGCTTCGTGTCGGTCCACCCCTTGCCGTTGTATACCGTTTTGGTCTCCCCGCGCCAGTAGCTGGCTTGGGTCGTCGTGATCGTCATGACGGGCGAGTAGTCGAATTGGAAGCTTCCTCCGATCTTCCGGTCGTCGCGGCTATAGCCCGACAGGGAAGAGCCTTTGCTGCTGCTTTGGATGTTGATTTTCTGGACGCCGCCTTCTCCCGGCAACGCGGTCACTTCTTTGCCTTGCGCCTCGGACCAGATCGTATAGGGATCCTCGAGGATGACCGGCGCGCGAGGCATGAAGATGCCGGCGAGGAGCACGAGCGTAATGATCAGCACCGCGGGAAACGCGATATCGAACGGACGCTCCGCGAGCGCCTCCCAACTGTCCGGATGACGCGCTTGCAACTGCCTGAGATGTAGAACGACGAGCCACGCGAGGCCCGCGACGACGATCCAAGCGATATTGTGCCAGAGCTCGAGCGGATAGAACGAATCGATCGCCGCCATCAAACCGACGGACAGGACGATAACGAGCACCGCGCCCGTCCTTCTCGAGCCGACCCAAGACAACGCGTGGACGAGCGCCAGCGTGCCGATGCCGAGCTCGAAGAACGGATGCAATTGATCGGCATGGAAGGTCATAAACCGTTCGATCTCGGTCCACGATCGCCAACTGAGCGGCCAACCGCCCCATGCCACGTCCATTTTCCATAGAATAAGACCGGTCAATGAAACGACTTGCGCAAGCAGCCGCGCGCCGAACAGACGGGTAAATAGCAATTCCGTCACCGCCGCGACGCCCAGCATGCCATACACGATCGCGTACGTCTCGTCCCACCAGGAATCCGAGAAGCATTGAATCAATTGAATGACGACGACGATGGCGAACAACCGATGTATGCGTTCAAGGAAGAAGCTACTCCAAAATCGGGCGTTCCACAGCTTCTTCAAGCGGACGCACCCCCTAACGCTTGGGGCAGCTTATCCAACTGCGAAACGGAGCTGAACTCCCATTGCTTCGCCTGGCATAGCGCCTGCCATTGGAGGAGCTTCGCCGACTCTTCCGGCATGGCGTGTTTCGCGTCGATATGGACGATGCTCGGAATCATCCGCTTGCCTTCCAGCGCCTGCATCGCCGCTACGGTCCGATCGTCCTTCGACGGGCCGATGACGACGACGTGAATGCCGGGCTCGTAACGCTCGGCGACTTGGACGAGCACTTCGCCAAGCGACTGCTTGCCGTCCGCTTCCACGTCTACAAGGTGCTGGAATACCTCGTCGCGCGTCACGTACGAACGGCCTTCGCCGAACCAGCGCGACGAAGCCCCCGACGACGCGAATCCGATCGGCATTCCTTTCGCGATCGTCAACTCGAGCAGAGAAGCGGCGACCGATACCGCAAGCTCGAAATGATCCGCGGAGCCGTAGCTCGCTTCGTTGCGGTCCAGGACGAACAGGACGCGCGGAAGCGCTTCGCGTTCGAATTCCTTGGATTTCCACTGTCCCGTCTTGGCGGTGGCGTTCCAGTGGATCCGCGAAAGCCGGTCGCCGTGGATGTACTCCCGGACGCCGTCGATCTGCGTCGTCTCCCTCGCCCACAGCGAGTTGAACGTATGCTGGAACACGCCGCGCTGCGAGCGCCGGAACAAGCGCCAGTCTTTCAGCGGTACGGTGCGCGGAAGCACCTGGATTTTCATCGGTTGGGAGAACGAACCGCGATGCTCGAACAATCCGAAGATGTCGCGGGTGGAGCAGTCCGTTCCTTGGAATTCGTAACGCCCCCTGCGCAGCGGAGCGGTCTCGAATTTCACTTCCCCACGCCTGCGGTAATCCGGCACGAAAGACATCTCGTACAGCTGGGCGTCTCCTCCCGTCGAGCGGACGAGTCTCTCCCGTACGATGACGTAAGGCAGCGGCCAGAAGCCGGGGATGGCCATCCGGAGCTTCACCTGCAGCCGCGTTCCCGCGGTCAGGAGGGCGCCGACGCCGTTGCCTGCGTCCGTCTGGCGAATACCTTGCACGCCGCCGATGCCGCTCCATCTGCCGAGCATTAAATAAAGAGCGAGCGAGTTGAGGATCATGAACAGCATGAGCGACGTTTTGCCGCCTTGGAACAGCAAGTAGAAAAGCGACGCTCCGTACAATACGGCGCTTGGCCACCAAGCGCGCGGAATACGAGGCCGAGCCATGATCAACGCTCCATGCCGACCGGTACCGGCAGCACCCGAAGCACGTCTTGCAACACTTGGGACGTCGTCACGCCTTGCATCCTTGCTTCGGAACGCAAGTGCAAACGGTGTCCGAGAACGAGAGCGGACATCGCTTTAACGTCGTCCGGAAGCACGAAGGAGCGATGATTCAGGAACGCGAACGCTTTGGCGGCCGACGCCAACGCGACCGCGGCCCGCGGACTCGCTCCCAGCAACACGGAGCCGTGCTGGCGCGTGCCTCGCACGAGCGCGATCAAATAATCGGCGACCGTCTGCTCCAGGTGGATGCCTTCGGCGAGCTGCTGCATCTGGGCGATATCGTCGACGGTCGCGACCGGCTTGAGAGATTCCGCCGCCCGGCTTGCGCCCGGTTCCAGCACAAGTCTTTTTTCCGATATTTCGTCGGGATAGCCGAGCTTTATCTTCATCAAGAAACGGTCGAGTTGAGCTTCCGGCAAGCTATAAGTGCCTTCGAATTCGATCGGGTTCTGCGTCGCGAACAACATGAAAGGATGAGGAAGCCTGTGCGTTTCCCCGTCGACGGACACCCGCCGCTCTTCCATCGCTTCCAATAATGCGGATTGCGTCTTCGTCGTCGCGCGGTTAATCTCGTCTGCCAGCAACAGGTTCGCCATGACCGGCCCCGGCCGGAACACGAACTCTTCGAGCTTCGGATGGTAAATGGAAACGCCGGTAATATCGGTCGGCAGCAAGTCGGGGTTGCATTGTATGCGGTGGAACACGCCGCCGATCGACATGGCCAGCGCCTTTACGAGCTGGGTTTTGCCCGTGCCCGGCACGTCCTCTATCAATACGTGGCCGCCGGCGATCAGCGCGGTCAGCATTAAAGCGATTTCATCCTTTTTGCCATAAATGCATGATTCCATGTTGCGTCTAATTTGATCTAACAGCTGCATCGCGGCTTGTTGGTCCATTTTCTTTCCTCCCACGGAATCGCTTCGATGAATTTATTATAATCACACCTCATTATACCGGAATTTGGATGCAGTCGTAAATTTTAGTTTCTTCCAAAAATGCAAATAAAAACAGCCAAACCCGAAGGGGCTTGGCTGCAAGGCGGTTAGCGGCGATAAAGAATTTCGGTTTATCCTTTCGGGCGAGCGACGAGAGACGCCAGGAAAGAAAAGACGATAGCGGCCGAAATGCCCGCGCTCGTAATGCTGAAAATGCCCGTAATGACGCCGATCCAGCCGTCCTTCTGCAGCTCGCTCAGCGCGCCGTGCACGAGGGCGTTGCCGAAGCTCGTAATCGGCACGGTCCCTCCCGCGCCCGCGAAATCGACGATCGGATCGTACCATCCGACCGCGTCCAACACCGCCCCGGTCACGACGAGAAGCGCCATCGTATGCGCGGGGGTGAGCTTCGCGACGTCGAACAACAATTGCCCGACGACGCATATGCCGCCGCCGACGACGAATGCCCATACGTACATCATCATGAAATGAGCCTCCTTACCCTCACTGAACGTTAGCGTTCGATTCTATGGCGACGGCGTTCGCGATGCAGGGAATCGTTTCGCCCTGCTGGTAGGACAGCGGGCTTAGCAGCGCCCCCGTCGCGACGACGAGCATGCGGCGCAATTCGCCTTTATGCATTTTCTTGAGCAAATGGCCGTAAGTAACGGTCGCGGAACAGCCGCAGCCGCTTCCTCCCGCCTGCACCTTCTGCTTCTTGATATCGAAGATCATCAGCCCGCAATCTTGAAAATTCGTCTTCTCCATCGGAACGCCGTTGCGCCGCAACATCTCGGACGCAAGCGGATGGCCGACGCTGGCGAGATCGCCCGTTACGATAAGATCGTAATAACCCGGATCCCTTCCCGTGTCCTCGAAATGGCCCTGAATCGTATCGACGGCGGCCGGGGCCATCGCCGCCCCCATATTGAACGGATCGGTAATGCCGAGATCCATGATCTTGCCCATCGTCGTCGCCGTTACGACAGGCCCTTCACCCGACTTCGCGACGATGGCCGCCCCTGCTCCGGTGACCGTATACTGGGCGGTCGGCGGCTTCTGCGAGCCGTATTCCGTCGGATAGCGGAATTGCTTCTCCGCCGTGCAGTTATGGCTGCAAGTCCCCGCCAGTACGTAATCGCCGGCGCCGGAGCCGACGATTAGCGAAGCGAGGGCGAGCGATTCCATCGACGTCGAGCAGGCTCCGAACACGCCGATGTACGGCGCTCCGATCGTGCGAGCGGCGAACGAATTGCTGATGATCTGATTCATCAGATCCCCGCCGACGTAGAAATTCAGCTTATCCTTGGACAGTTTTGCGTTCTGGATGGCGATATCGGCGGCCTGTTCAAGCAATAACCGCTCCGATTTCTCCCAGCTCGGCTGCCCGATCTCGAGATCGGGGTGCACCAGGTCGAAATCCGAAGCGAGCGGACCTTGTCCTTCGTCCGGACCTACGACCGTTCCCGTAGCGACGATGACCGGCGGTTTGGGAAATACCCAACTGCGCTTACCCTGTAGTATCATGCCACGCTCCGATCCCGAACACCCAGTAGACGATGCCGACGACGAAAGCGGCCACGACGCCGAAGACGATCACGGAGCCGGCAAGCTTGAACATGCTCGCGCCCACCCCCAGCACGAGTCCTTCGCTTCGGTGTTCGATCGCCGCCGAAGCCATCGAATTGGCGAATCCCGTCACCGGCACCGCCGAGCCCGCTCCCGCCCACTGGGCGATTTTGTCGTAGACGCCCAAGCTCGTCAGAATGACCGACAGCAAAATGAGCACCGCGACCGTCGGATTGCCCGCTTCCCGGGAAGTCATGTCGAAGGCCGCCATGAAAAACCGCGTCAAGCCTTGTCCGATCGCGCAAATGATACCCCCGACGAGAAACGCCTTCAAACAGTTGGTCCATATGGACCGGGACGGCTCGCGCGCTTTCGCGAAAGCTTTGTACTCCTTGGCCGACATGGACACGGGCTTGTAGCTCTTGGAGCCCCGCCCCGCGCTTTTGACCGCCATGGTCTCACCTCCAGAAATATGAATCGGCTTGTCGGGTTATTATTTCCCGGCCTTCCCCGTCGTCATTCAACCGGTCATTTTCGCCCCTGACAGGCACGGATGGGCGCGAACCCACATAGAATGGTAATGCTTCTCATGCGCAAGCGAACCCACTTCCGGAGGTGGCCTTCCCGTGCCCGGTATTTTCGCTTCGATCGCCCTGTTTATCAAACAGCTCAGCCTGCTCGTCTCCTACGTCAAAAACAATGCGTTTCCCCAGCCCTTGACCGACGAGGAAGAGGCCTTGCACCTCCATCGGCTCGCGGAGGGCAATCCCGTCTCCCGCAATCTGCTCATCGAGCATAACCTGCGGCTGGTCGCCCATATCGTCAAGAAATTCGACAACACCGGCGAAGACTTGGAGGATCTTATTTCCATCGGCACGATCGGCCTCATCAAAGCGATCGAGAGCTTCCAGCCGAACAAAGGCACGAAGCTCGCCACGTTCGCCGCCCGCTGCATCGAGAACGAGATCCTCATGCATTTGCGTTCGCTCAAGAAAACGAAGAAGGATGTCTCCCTGCACGACCCGATCGGAACGGACAAGGAAGGCAACGAAATCACGCTGCAGGATATCCTCGGCACGGAGCCCGACGAGGTCGTCGAGAAGGTGCAGCTCAAAATCGAGAAAAGCAAAATCTACCGCAATTTGGACATTCTGGACGAACGAGAGCAAGAGGTCATTCGCGGCCGGTTCGGCCTGGATGGCGGAGGAGACGAGCGAACGCAACGCGAGATCGCTCGGGAACTTGGGATCAGCCGGAGTTATGTGTCGCGGATTGAGAAAAGAGCATTAATGAAGCTCTATCATGAATTTTATAAGTCGAAGCGTTGAAACGAAAATTTTGATGTATTGTTTAGCGTTCGGATAATAGATTGCGAAAAAAAAGCGCCCCGTGCTGCGATTTCGCAGCTTCGGGGCGCTCTTCATATTCCCTTTAGTTCAACGCGATACTGTCGAGTTCGGCATACCCGGTGTTTCCTTTGGCCAGCCTGATGATGTTGTCGCCGGCCGTCAGGTTCACGTTCACGTTCACGCTTCCGAATTGCCCCCATCCTGCCGTAGCCGGATAGGTTACGGAGGACCAAGCTCCGCCGTTGTAGGCTAAATTGTGCGTCGCATTCGCGCCCGTGCCGTTGGCGTATCGAATCGTCATCGTATAAGCTTTAGCGGTAGGCACTTTCACGTAAAAATCGACGTAACTGTCGCTATAATCGATTTGCCCGACGTATTTCCCTCCGGATGCGCCCGCGCCGGTCGAGATATTAGCGTGGCTTACGGCCGCATTTTCAGCCTCGTATACGTTGGTCGCCTGACCGAATGGCGTTATATAGATCCTGTAGCCGTCATTATTATATAGACCGGTAATCGGCACGGTGATCTGATTGTTCGCGATCGTATAATCCGCTTCGATCAGGGTACTCGTCGTGTTGACGGCCGTGCTCCGATTTACGAACGGCGTCCATTCAACGCGCACGCGGACCTTGCTGCCGTTCGTCCCGAAGAACGAAGGGAAGTTCTTGATGACGGCATTAACGGAACCGTCCGTTACTCCGCCGAAAAGCACGCTGGCATATTGCCTCGTCGCGTCTACGTTCGCGAAACCGTCGAGCGCGAGGATATCGTTTACGTTCGGGGGCGTAACGGAAACCATGTTCCCCGTCATGTCGCCGTACCATTTATAGAACCACCATCCGCCGTTTCTTAGCGTGGAGCTGGACAGTATGCTTCCCAATCTGCCCGGATTCGGAACGTCCCAATAGCTTTGCATGGCCGTGTCGACTTTTAGCCGTTCGAACTTCGCGATCAATGGAGAGACTACGCCGGGCTTTCCTTCATCGTTAATCCAAGCGGCGCCGCTATATTCATTGATCGAGATCGGTCTCGCCGCGATTCCGAGCGAAGTTTCGATGGCTCGATAGTCATTATGATTGGCCGTGAAATTCTCGCCGCCGAGCTGATGCCATCCGCTGATATCCGGAACTGTGTTTTGAGCCTTTTGGTAGGACATAAAGTCCAGCATGGCATTATGGCCGTACCCTGCAAACTCGGGACCGATCGCTTTGGCCGTAGAGTCGAGCTGCTTCAGCTTCGTATAGGTTTGGCTAAAAAATTCTCGGAACGTCAGGTTTCCGCTCGCGTTCGATGAAGCGTAACCGCCGTTGTAAATCGTAGAATGGTTGACCGTCGCGTTTTCCGCTTCGTTCCTGACGGGATTGCCGCCCGTAATATCGATATAATCGATCTCGGCGTATCCGGCGGCTCCCTTCGTAAACCTGATCGTGTTGTTGCCCGCGTTCAAATTGACGTTAACCGTAAGCGACGCCGCGCTGCCCGACGCGAACCAGCCTCCGCTATTCGGATAAGTGATCGTCGTGGCGCTGCCGCCGTTCACGCTCATACTGTGCGTGGATGAGGCGCCAGTGCCATTCGCGTACCGGATCGTTACGGAATAGGCTTTGGTCGTGGGCACGTTGACGGTGAATTGCACATAGCTGTCGCTATAGTCGATCCCGCCTACGTATTTGCCTTTCCAGGTGCCGTCCGGCTCGTTCCATAATTCGTATCCGTAAACATTCGTTAGTCCGGCTGCATTCACTGCATTCACCGTGGTCGTCAGCTTATTGAACCAATCCGTCAAATTCGAGTAGTCATACCATCCGGTAAACCAGTCGGCCAGACGAATCGATACTTGGCTGCCCGTGCCGGCTAACTTTTGCGCTACCGGGATCGCGGCTCCCCACGGCTGTTGGTATCCGACGACCGCGGGATTGTTGTACGCTTTGGCGCGCAACGGGATGATCATATTATTATCCGGTTGATTTTCGATAACGCCGTATAACGAACCCGCCGCGCCATGCGTTACCGGCCCGATCACGCTGGACAAATCTACCGTTAATGGGGTAGCCGCATAAGCCGGAACGACCGAAATCGCGCTGCTTACAATCATCATCATGAAACATAGCAGTACGGCTTTCTTTGCTTTTTCCACATCATTACCTCCTAGATTAAATGATTCGTTTTTACTGCGATTTCGCGATACGCGTCTATTGAAATAGATCCGCCAAGATCTATCGGCCCATCGCACCACCCCCTTGAAAGCGCTTTAATTCTCGCATAAAGAAAAGGAGGCGACATAGGGTTCTGTCCTCCTCCCGTAAATTCTCATGATGTCTATGAAACCTTGTACCGTCGGTTCGAATTCAACTTTCCCGAATCCACACCAGCATCTCCCCGGGCGCGCGATTATTCCAGAAAGCGTACGGAACAGCTTGAACCCGCGTCCGCACGGTTTTACGTCTGACGGGAACGTATAATTCGTCTTGCCACTCCGTCAAATCCGCTCGCTCGGCGTCTCCGCTTATGACTACGGCACCTCCCAGCACGTCTGCCCTGAATTCCGCCGTCAGATTGGCATCCGGGTTCAGACGGATATCCGTCAAATGACCGCCGTTGTCCGCTTCTTCCAGACAATAGATCATCGGGCCGAATTGAAGCGCGACTCGTCCGGCATTCTCATGCACGCGAGGATCAGCCTCCATTCGCTCGACGGTCATCGGCCAATGCAGAATAACGACATCCCCGTCAGCCCACATCCGGCTTAGCCGGGCATATCCTCTCTCGGCCACTTGATCCAACCTCACGTCCTCCCCGTTGACGGAGATGCGGGGTTCTCTGCACCAGGATGGAATCCGGAACGATAACGTATGCTCGGTCGCCTGCTCCAACCCGATTCGGACATGAATAAGGCCGTTCCATGGATAATCGGTTTCGGTGCGCAAAGTCGCCGTCCTTCCCTTGACTAGGAACTTCGCCTCGTTGGCCGCATACAGATGCATCGCGATTTCCGACTCGGTCTGGTTAAACACGTAATCTTGCAACGAAGCAAGAAGACGCGCGATGTTCGGCGGGCAGCAAGCGCATCCGAACCAAGGTACCCGCTCGGTTTTTACGTGCTGCATGTCGTAACGGTATTTGGCGACATCCGGATGAACCTCCAACGGGTTGACATAGAAATACCGCGTACCGTCCAAGGAAATGCCGCTGATCGCGCCGTTATATAACACCCGCTCCATGACATCGGCGTATCTGCTATCCTGCTCGAGCCTCAGCATCCGGAATGCCCACATCATGAGTCCGATGGAAGCGCACGTCTCCGTATAAGCCGTATCGTTCGGCAAGTCGTAATCGACGGTGAACCGTTCGGCATGCCCTTGCGAGCCGATCCCCCCGGTGATGTACATACGCTTGGTCGTCACGTGGCGCCATAGTTTTTGCAGCGCTTTCGTCAGAGTCGCGTCGTCCGTAAGCAGCGCCAGGTCCGCCATAGCGGAATACAAGTATACGGCGCGAACGGCGTGGCCTTCGGCCTTTTCCTGTTCTCTGACGGGCGCATGAGCCTGATGGTAGTCCAAATCGAACCAACGGTCTTTATGACCGTTGCCGAAGCCCGGATCCTCGCGCAAGAAGCTCGGTTGCTTGCCCCGCTCCTCAACGAAATGCCGGCTTAACGCCAAAAAGCGCTCCTCGTTCGTGACGCGATAAAGCTTGACGAGCGCGAGCTCGATTTCCTCGTGGCCGCAATACAGATTCGTACGCTCCGAATTCGGCCCCATCGCGCGATCGATGTGATCCGCATACTTGCTCATGATATCGAGCAAGGACGCTTTGCCCGTCGCCTCGTAATAAGCGACCGCGGCTTCGATTAAATGCCCGGCGCAATACAATTCGTGTCCGAAGGCGAAATCCGTCCACCGCCCGTCCGGAGCCGCAACCGTGTAATACGTATTCAAATAGCCGTCCGGCTGCTGAGCTCGGCCGATCAGCGCGATGACCGAGTCGATCGCCGATTCCAGCCCGGCATCCGGAAATTCACGCAAGCCGAAGCTCGCCGCTTCGATCCATTTGGCCACGTCGCTATCCTGAAAGACCATGCCGTGGAACTTGCCGTCCGACTCGCCTGCCGCAATTCGAAAATTCTCGACCGCATGGCTCGGTTCGGCGCCTATGATCTCGTCGTTCAATGCCTTCCATTGATAGGCAATGCCTTGGCGCACCGTCTGTTCGATGCGCGGAAGCCAAAACTTGTCGGTTATGCGTACGTTCATGCCGTCGGTTATTCCCCTTTCAGTCCGGAGAGCGTGATTCCGCGTACGAACACGTCTTGAGCGAGCAAGAAAACGATAATGAGCGGAAGCACGCTGATCGTCGTAGCCGCCATAAGCGCCGCCCAGTCGGTCGCGTATAAGCCTTGCATCGTGCTGAGTCCCAGCGTGAGCGTCATATTTTTCATAGAAGATAGATAGACGAGCGGATTAAGAAAATCGTTCCACGTGCCGATCATGATGAAAATGCCCAATGTGACCATGGCGGGCTTGGAAAGAGGGACGAAAATGCGCCAATAGATGCCGAACGGCGTGCAGCCGTCGATTTTGGCCGCCTCTTCAAGCGCACCGGGAATCGTCGTGAAAAATTGGCGCATGAGAAACGTCCCGAACGCGGATACGAGCGCCGGCAAAATCAACGCCCCGTGCGTATCCATCAAACCGTAATATTTCATCAGGAAGAAGGTCGGGATCATCGTCACTTGGCCGGGAACGATCAAAGTTGCCAAATACAGGCCGAATAATCCGTCCCGGAAACGAAACCGCAGTCTAGCGAATACGTAACCGGCCATTGAGCTCGTGAGCAATTGGAAAACCGTCACGATTGCCGTAATTTTCAAAGTGTTCAAGAAGAAGTCGAAGAAAGGAAACCTCGTCGTCATCGTGACGTAATTCTCGAACTTTAGCTTTTCTCCGAAAAACTTCGGCGGGTACGTAAACACCTCGCTAATGTCTTTTAACGAGGTCGTAACCGACCACGCGAACGGAAAAATCATGATCGCGGCTCCCAAAATCAACAGAAGATGGGTGGCCGTCTTGGATACGAGTATGGCTTTCAATGCGGACACCCCTTAATAGATGCTGAGTTTTTTCTGACGCCAAAATTGGATGAACGTCACGATAAGCACAAGGAAGAACAAGACGTAAGCGATCGCGCTGGCATAACCCATTTGGAAATATTGGAACGCGTTCTCGAACACGTAAGAAACGAGCACTGAAGTCGATCTCGCCGGTCCGCCTTGCGTCATCAAATAGACGGTATCGAATACTTGGAAGGAGTTGATGACCGAAATAACGGTTATGAAAAACGTAGTCGGCGACAGCAACGGAACCGTAATATGCCAAAACTTCGATAGACTGCTTGCTCCGTCGATATCCGCAGCCTCGTAATAGCTTTCCGAAATCGATTGAAGTCCCGCCAAAAAGATCAGCATGCTGAAGCCGAGGTTTTTCCATATGCTCGCAAGGATGACTGCAGGCATGGCCCAGTCCGGGCTCGTCAGCCATAGCGGTCCCTTGATGCCCAGCATCCCGAGCGCGTAGTTAAGCAAGCCGAATTGCGGGTTGTAGATCCACTGCCACAATATCGCGACTGCGACGAAGGAAGAGATGACGGGGAAAAAGAAAGCGGCACGGTAAAAGCGAACGAAGCGTATCTTCTGATTCAAGGCGATCGCCAGAAGCAGGGAAACGGCAATCCCGATCGGCACGCTGACCGCGGTAAAATACAACGTGTTCCAAAACACCTGATGAAACACTTCGTCGTGAACGAGCTCTTTGTAGTTGTCGAATCCGACGAATCCGATGTCGGTCGACAAGTCCCAATCGGTAAAACTGATGGCGAAGGTCGCCAATACAGGGAGCAATAAGAACATCAGAAATCCGACTACGTTCGGAAGCAACATGAGAAACGCCCATATGCCGTCCCGGTAAAACATCGATTTTATTTTCATACGCCCGCACCCCTCAGAAGCAATGGACCGGGAGGGCAATGCCCTCCCAGCTTAAGCATTCGTACGTATTCCTTATTTCAGCTTCGTGAAATCTTCATTGACCATTTTCTCGATGCTCGCGGACGTATCGTCGGCCGATTGCTTGCCGAAGAAGAACTTATCGAGCTCCGCGTTCGTATCGTTCTGCATTTGCTGGCTTGCAAGCATGGAGTAAGGATATACGGCGGACTCCGTGAAATAGGGAATCAAGTCTTTGAAGCTGTCCGGATGGACGCCCGGCGTCAGCCACTTCGAGATGCCTTCCTCGGAAAAGAGCGATTTACGGTTAGGCAACCACAGACCGGCTTTCACGTTCATCAATTGGTACTCTTCGGAGGAGAGGAATTTCACGAGCTTCCAAGCTTCTTCCGCGTGCTTCGTGTTCGCCCATGCGGAGTGCAAATGCGCTTGACCGTGGGTGACGGCGTTTTGGAACTTCGGAAGGACGGCCATGCCGACCGGGAAATCCATATGGGAAATTTCCTGCAGTGCCCAAGAACCGTCGACCAGCATCGCGATTTTTCCGGTTTGCAGCATTTGCGCCGCGCTCATTCCGCTATTTTGCAGCAGCTTCGCTTCCGGGCTTGCGCCTTCGACTTCGCGAAGATCCTTGATTTTTTGCAGCACTTCCTTCACTTCCGGCGTGTTCGCCGCGGATGCCGTGTAATCGCCGTTAAACCAGTTTCCGCCGTTGCTGATGATTTCGGCGGTCGTCATATAGTAGTTTTCAAGCCCGTACACGCCGTACTGGCCGCTTTCTTTGTCCGTCAGTTTCTTCGACAGCTCGACGAATTGATCCCAGCCGAGCGCTTCGCCCGGTTTGGACGGCGGGTAAGGAATGCCGGCTTTGTCGAAGATCGCTTTGTTGTAGTAAAGCACCGGCGCAACGATACAAGATTCGATGCCGTAATACTTGCCGTCCACCGTGCTCAGGTCGACAGCGGATTGCACGAGGTCGCCTGCTTCGAAGTCCGTGCTCACGTAATTCGAAATATCGAGCAAATAATCCCGTTTGACGAAATCGCGGTAATAATCGCTTTGGATAAAGAATACATCCGGCGCTTCGTTGCCGAGCATCATCGCTTGCATCTTTTGAATGTAAGCCGTGCCTCCCGGTATCGTCGTATACTCGACCTTGATGTTCGGATTTTGCTCTTCGAAGATTTTGAGACCCGCTTTAACGCTTTCCGACTCCAGCGGGCTCACTTCCCAGCCCATGAATTTCAGCGTGACGACTTCATCCGAAGCTTTCTCCGATGCCGGCGCGCTTGCCTCGCCCGAAGCCGCTTGGCCGCTCGACGCCGGGCTTTCTTTGCTTTCGTTGTCCCCCGAATTGCCTCCGCAAGCGGTTACAAGCAATGCCAAAATCAAAGTGCAAATACCGAGCAAATACTTTCTCCTCATGCAAAACCCTCCATCGTTTCTTTGTAGTGGAGGAACGAACCCGCTTTGAAATAAGCGCTTTCATTCCATGGCTCCACTATATCGAATCGATGAAGGGCATGAATTGCATCATTTTTGGTTAATAGAATCTTTCTTGGGGAAATAGGCGCCGACTTTGCCGGCGACTTCGTTCAGCGCATCCTTGGCCGGCTTCTCGCCGAGCCACACGGGCGTGAGATGCTCCGTAACGATCGGAAACAGCTCGGACTGATTGCGCAAATAGAACCCGACGCTCGGCTTGCCGTATTGAATAAGCTGGTTCATCATCGCGTCCTTGAAGCCCGGAGGGTGAGCTTTCGGATTGGCATCGACCCATTTGGCCACGAGCGCCGGGTCCGTATACCACTTTTTCAACACCGGCATCCATAAGCCGTCCGCGTATAATTCAAGCGCGCGATCCGGATCGGACAACCACTTGAACAGAAGCCACGCCTCCTCGGGATGACGCGAGGACTTGAACAGAACGGTCGCCCCGCTAACGCCTACCGTGACGCTTTGTTTCAGCGTCGGCAGAACGCCGATATCGTAATCGACGCCGGCTTTACCAAGGTCCAAGTTGATCCATTGCCCGTCGACGGTCATCGCCGTCAGTCCGGCTTGGAGCGCAATACTCATCGAGGGCATCGATTTGGTCTCCAGCGGCGACGGCGCCACATGATATTTGTTGACCAGGTCGGCGAGCTTCTGAATCGCTTCCGACGCTTCATTGCTGTTCAACGTAAACTCGCCGCCGTCCTCGCTAACCCAATCTCCGCCGTTGCTAAAGACGAAATTGTTCAGCGGGTCCGACCATGTTTCGAACATGACCCCGTAACGTACGATGTTATTGCGATCGAACTGCGGATCGGCGGCGTTTCGGCCGTACTTATCGAGCGTCAGCCGCTGAGCGGCTTGCACGAACTGCGGCCACGTCCAAGCGTTGATCGCCTTTGACGGAGGGGCCTCTACCCCGGCTTCCTGGAACAAGTCTCTCCGGTAGAATAACCCGAAGCACTCTCCGGCGGTACCGACTCCCCATGCGTAATCGTCGGACGACGTGTACCATAAGTAGTCCAGAAAATCCGATTTATCGAGCTCCGGATCCCGTTCCAGCAGGTCATATATATTCCGGAATATTTGCTGGCTGGCGAATAATTCGCCCAATTCCGACGTCATGTAGCCGAGATCGGGCTCTTCGTTCGAGGAGACCATCGCTTTCAGCTTCGTATTGTAATCCGAGTTGGGGAGCTGAATCGTTTTCACTTCGATCCAAGGATATTGCGCGCTGAACTTCCGCATCGTGTTTTCAATGGCTTTGCGTTCTTCGAAAGAGCCCCAGTAAGTAAATCTAAGCGTCACTTTCTCTTTCGTTTCCGCTGGAGGCGCAGGCTCGTCGCGTTGAACCCCGGCGATGATGATAACAATGCCCAAGACGAATGCAATAACTGCCGCCAATGCTGAGACTGTAAGCAACAACCGTCGCTTGGATGCCATTTATACGACCTTCCTCTCGGGACTTGTAAAGGGGAGTCTGACGGAAACGGTCGTTCCTTTTCCTGCTTCCGAATCCACGGAGAGCCCGTAAGCTTCGCCGAACATGATTTTAATGCGGCGATCGACGTTCGCCACCCCGATGTGTCCGGTTTGCCGCTGAACGGACGTTAGCTTGCCTTCTTCCATGCCGATGCCGTTGTCCTCGATATCGCATACCATGCTTTCGCCGGCGATCCGGCAACGGATGCGCAGAAAGCCATGCCGTTTCAAACCGCGAAAGCCGTGAACGAACACGTTTTCAACCAACGGCTGCAGAAAAAATTTGGGCACAAGCTCGTTCGTCAACCCCGGATCGATCTCGTAGCTGACCGTGAAGGCTCCTTCGAATCTTTTGGACATGATCGTAATATAGCTTTGCAAGTACCCGAAATCTTCTTGGAAGGAAACGAGCGCGGCTTCCGTCTTCACGACGTATTTCATCATATTGGACAAGCTGACGACGATGTCGCTGATCTCGGTCTCGCCTTTCTCGAGCGACATCAGGCTCACCATGTTCAGCGTGTTATACATGAAATGCGGATCCAGCTGCAAGTTCAAAGCTTTGATTTCCGCTTCTTTTTCGCGAATTTCAATCTCGTATTTCTCCCGGATCAGCTTATGGATATTATCGCTCATATCGTTGAACTTCTTCATCAGCACTCTGAATTCGTAGCTGCCTCTTTCTTCGAACGCGGTAACCGACTTGCCTTCCCCGGCATTCACGATCCCCCTGATCATCGTTCGAATCGGCTGCGTAATGATTCGGCTCAAAAATACGGATAGTACCGCGAATAAGAGGAGAATCACGCATACGGATAACACCATGCTGCGCAAGAAGTCGTTCAAGAACGGACCGAACAGCAGCTTGGACGGAATGACCGCAATGGAAGTCCAGCCCGTAATGTTGGATCGCGCAAAGCCGATGACCCGTTCCTCGCCATCGACGTTTACCGTAGTCACTCCGCTATCCGATTCGCCGATGACGTTAGCCAAATCTTGCTCGATCGGCTTCTCGAGCAATCCTTTGTCCGGATGCGAGACGATTTTACCTTGCTCGTCCGCGACGATGTACGTGCTTCCTTGAATCGGAATACTCCCGTGAAAAACCGTGTCGAACAGCGACTCCTTGAAGTTGACGACGAGCACGGGCTTGCTCGATAAGGAGTCGAAAGGCGTGAATTTACCTTCGATATTCGAACCGTTGATAAGCGCGACGGCGGAAAATAAGTGCCGATAGTCGTACTCCATTCCTTGCAAATAATCGACTTGATACATTTCTCCGAAATCGTATGTCGGCACCCATTCCAGCCGACCCTCGCCGGCTACGGCGGCAAGATTCAAAGAAGTATTAACGAACGAGCCTCGCGGTATGAAGTTTTTCGCATGCTCGCTGTTCGCCGATGATGCGGTACCGAACGTAAAAAAATCGGTGACGATTTGCACGGAATAGATGTCCTGGGATTGCGAGAAGTATTTGTCCAAAATCGTCTTGATCTTCGCGTCGGCGACCAGTATCCCGGTACGGTCGGTACGGTCCAGCGAAGAGAAGATATGATAGAAATCCGAATCCTCCATGAAGCCGTAGATCATCTCGCGAATTCGAGAGAGCTTGGCATCCAAAATATCGTTATTCTTGTTCACGATCGTGAACACGTCTTTTTGCGCAAGGTTCATCGTGTTGTTTTTACTCAGCCGGTATTGGTTGAGGCTGATCGTGAGCACGGGCACGGTCAACAAGAGCAAAAAAGCGACGAGGATCTTCGAGTTGAGGCGGCTGTTCAACAACACCCGGACGAGTGATTTAATCATCGGATCACCTTGAACCGGACAGCCTGCGGAAGGCAGCCGGGGATACGCCGGTCTCGCGCTTGAACATCCGGATAAAATACGCGGAATTGCTAAAGCCGACCTCATGCGCGATGTCCTCGATCAGTTCCGAGGAATTTAGCAGCATCTCCTTCGCTTTTCCGACGCGAATGCCAAGCAAATAATCCGAGAAACGGGTTCCTGTTTTCATCTTGAAATAGTTGCTGAAATAAGAAGCATTGAAGCTGAATTTCGCGGATACGCGCTCTAAGGACAAGTCTTCGTTGAAGTGCATCCGCATATATTCCTGGCAACGTTTGATGATTGTTCCGTGGGTATCGCCGAGCAGTTGCTGCACTCCGTCCGCGACTTCATTTATCCAATCCATGGTCCGGCTTCTAAGCTCCATCCAATCTTTTGCAGACGCCATGGATTGCCGTGCTTTTTCGGACAGCCTATGTTTCTCGCTTTCTTGAATGAGGCTATCCAGCTTGTTCAGCACCTGGATCAAATTGTTCGCGCATTCGGTTTTAAAATGTTCGGGCGATAACCGTCGTCGCTTGAGTTCGTCCGTGATCCAATGGTGAATATCTTCGGATACTAGCTGTCGATTGCCCGAACGGATTCCTTCGGCAATTCGCGCAGCGGAAAAAGATACGTTATGGGAATTCGGATCTACGAACTCATGAATCGCCGAATAGCGGATCAACGGTTGATTCGTTTCATAAAAAGCGAGCGATGCCGCGAGCTGGGCTTCTTGATAAGCTTTCTCCGCATTTTCGAACAGATTAGGGTGCACATCGCTAACTCCCGAGCTTAGCGCGAGCTCTGCCGAGTTGACGACATCGTCCACGATGGCGCGAATTTTGCCGTAGCTTTCCGAGGCCCTGACCGAGTAGTAGGGAGAGAGCCAGAGCATCCCTACGAAACGCCGCGAAATCGAGGATGAATGAAAGACCGCCTGCGAAGCGAGGACGGAAAAGCGCCGTTCCAGCTCGTTCTCCAGCTCGCCCTTCGCGAAAGGAGCGGCAGCCTCCGGGAAATCCAATGTCAACGCGAGACCGGGTCCGTCTTTGACAACCGTCTTTTTCAACTCTGCGTATTCTTCCGGGTTCATCTTCCCTTCGAACAGCTTCCTCCACAAAGTTCCCCGAAAAAGCGATTCCGTCAAGCGTCTTTGCTTGTCCTCCTCCCATTTCGCCTCCAGCTTCTCGATCACCCGATGAATCGCTTCCTGCCCGATCGGTTTGATTAAATATTCCAGCACGTTGCAGCGTATCGCTTCTTGCGCGTATTCGAACTGTCCGTAACCGCTGAGCAAAATGAGTTTCAATTGAGGATTGTACCGATGGACCCGATCGATCAGTTCCATGCCGTCCATATTGGGCATCCGTATATCCGTAATCAATGCGTCGACGGGGCGTTGTCGAATCGCCTGCCATGCGGATTCCCCGTCCGTGCGCGCTACGATCTCATACTTCGGCCTCATTTTGCTGATGATCGCGCTAAGGGCGCGAACCTGCGGCATTTCATCGTCTACGATAAGCAGGGTAGGCACAACAACAATCCCCCTCCATTATAGAAAGCGCTCTCATTTTTTAATTGTAATTATACTCTAGTAAGATATTTGTGTTATTAAACGATTTTTTGATTTTATCACTATTTTTGTTCGAAAGCATTGGAATCGATTACGCACTGACAAATAGCAGAAGGAGGTCTATAATAACAAAGGTACGCAATTTATTATCGGATGTTCTTGAGGTGCATGAAGTGACCATTATCGTATACGATCTGGAAATGACGGTTCGCCGGAAAAAAGGCCAGATCGCGGAAATCATCGAAATAGGCGCGGCCAAGGTAGATATCGCAAGCGGCGTGCCGCAAGTAATCGATACGTTCCAAGCGTTCGTCAAACCGTCGGTCGTTCCTCAGCTTTCCGCCGACACGACTTCTTTTACCGGAATTACCCAAGATAACGTTAACGGAGCGGAGACGCTCGGCAACGTCGTTCGGGATTATTCCGAATGGATGGGCAAGGATGAATATTTCCTATGCGCGTGGGGCCCCGACGATCTGCGCCAACTCGTGCAGGAATGCAGGCAGCACGGCATCGCGACGGATTGGATCGTCAATCATAACAATTTGCAAAAAATGCTTTCGAAAATATACAAGCTGGAGAAACATCAGCAGATGGGCCTTAAGCCCGCTCTCGAGCTGCTCGAAATTCCGTTCTCGGGCACGCATCACCGGGCGCTGGACGATGCCATCAACACGGCACGCATTCTCGTGAAGCTGTTCGACCAGTTCCAATTCAAGCGCAATAAATTGAGCGACGAAGCGAAGATCGAAAGCGAAGTCGTCTATAAAACCGACCATTACGAGAACCTTCCGTTCGCCGGTCTGGCGGGCTTGTTCCCGGAGCCGTCGGAAGAATAGCAAAACCGGCCGGAGCCCAAGCTCCGGCCGGTTTTTTCAGTCCGAGAATAAAGAGTTATTCGCCGCCCATCCAAGCTTCCTTGAGCAAACGCAACGGCGGTTGACCGAGCGCCAGCTTCCTCGCGCCGTCCCATGCGGCGAGAATCGCCCGTTGCAGTCGCCATGCCGCGTTTCCGGCAAGCTGCACGACGACGCCGTGTCTGGCCGTGCGCGCGACGCCCCAAGAGACGCCTTCCATCATGGCCGGCCTCTCGTCGATATACGCCCGAAGCCGCTCTTGGAAATCCGCTCCCAAAAGATCCGAGAACACCGAGAACGTCCCCATGTGCGTGAATTCCCCGAAGCAGCCCGCGCTGCGGATCGGCAACGTCTCCGGCTCCCAGACTTGGCGCTGGTAATGGATGAGCTCCCCGCCGTGCAGAACCTTAACCTTAAGCTCGTATTTCCGAAAGTCGAACGCTTCTCCCCGGAACAGTCTCCCGGGGCTGAACAAATCCCCGAGCATGCATATCGCGCCTTCTCCGAGTTCGACCTCCGTCTCAGCGATGAACCGTGCGTCCCGGAACAGCATGACCGGTTCCGGTATCCATTCCAGCACCGCGCCCGCGCCCAAGCGGAACGATTGGCGAAGGCGGGCGTCGCCCGTCTCCGACTCGCAAGGATGAACGCGCGTATACGCTTGGTTCGTCGCGTACAGCCGCGCGCCTTCGCGAAGCTCCCAATCGAACGAATACCTGTCGCCTTCCAGTAAACCGGGTGAACCGTCCATCTGGACGACGGCCAATTGCCGCCAATCCCCTTCCCCCCGAAGAGAGAAAGTCTTCGCGATCTTCAGAGGCGACGTGTGGTACCGTTCGACGAGCTTCGGTACGCCGTCCGCATCCGGAATGCCGACGGTCGCGCGAAGCTCCGAGAGTCTTCCGGCGACAGGAACGGAACGGATGGCCGGCGGAACGGACGACGCGAGAGATCCTTCCGCGGCCGGGCTAGACGACGGCGACATGGCCGTCCGTCTCCCGCGATACCCATGCCGATACGGCATCGAGTCCTTCGCCGCCGAACAGGTTCGTGAAAATAAACGGACGTTCGCCGCGCATATGGCGGGAATCGTGCTCCATCACTGCCAAGCTCGCCCCGACATGAGGCGCGAGATCGATTTTATTGATGATGAGCAGGTCGGATCGCATAATGCCCGGACCGCCCTTACGCGGGATTTTCTCCCCTTGCGCGACGTCGATGATGTAGATGAACCGGTCGACCAGCTCGGGGCTGAACGCCGCGGCCAAGTTGTCTCCGCCGCTCTCGATCAGGATCAGGTCCAAATCCGGGAACCGTCTTTCCAGCTCTTCGACCGCCTCGAAATTCATCGACGCGTCCTCGCGGATCGCCGTGTGCGGACAGCCTCCCGTCTCGACGCCGATGATGCGTTCGTCCGGCAAGCAGCCCGTCGCGGACAGGATACGCGCGTCTTCCTTCGTATAAATATCGTTCGTAATGACCGCGAGATTGATTTTGTCCTTCAACTCGAACGCCAGTCTCTCGACGAGCTTCGTCTTGCCGGAACCGACCGGTCCCCCGATGCCGATCCGCATCGGCCGTCCGTTCACGATTTCGGGCGTTTCCCAGCCGTGGTGATGATGTTGTCCGTCTTTTCCTTTGCACATATGGAATCCCTCCGAGTATGAGTGATGGTTATTTACGAATTGTAGGAATCGCGTCCAGCCCTTCGACGCTATCAAGACATGAACAATCTGGAATACAGCGTTTCATGGCGGATCATCGCAAGCTCCGCGAGAGGCATCGCGCCGTAAGCGTCCTCCGGATCCATTTCCTTAACGCTAGCCCATGCCGCCGTCACGTCGGGGAACAGGGACGCGGTAATGCGCTGCGCTTCCGTCTGCCCCATCGAGATAAGCCTCAGCGCCGCGTTCACGCAAGTGCCGACCGACGCGTACAAATACCCTTCGGCCGCCCGGTCGAGCGGGATGCGAAGCTCCCTGCACACGATGCCGTATACGAGCGGATACGTACCGAAACAGCGACCCGCTTTGGCGTCTTCTCCCAGCTTCCGGAGCGAGACGTCCGGAAACAGCTCGGGCGCCAGCTTCAACAGCCTTCTTCCGATTTTCTCCATGCCGTCGCGCGATTCGGGCGCCAGCCGTTGGAGATGGACCAGCCGTTCGACGCGATAGGCATATTCGTCCATGCTTATGGAGCGATGTTCTTCCGCCTCTTCCGGTTCTCCCAGGCCCCCGCCCTTGCGGTCCGCGGCCCCGGATCCCACGCCGTATGCCGCCTTGACGATCATTGCGTCCCCCGGCGCCCAACTGTGCCGAAGCATTGCGGCGACGTATTCCCTCAAGCCTTTGCCATTCGAGATCCGACCGTCTTGCACGAGGGATTCCAGCCCGAACGAATGGGCGAAGCTGCCGATCGGCAACGCCGAATCGAGCAGCAACTGCAGCGACATCCAGCTGTCCGGCCTCGTTCCCGCCGTCTCCATCAGAACAGGAAGTACCGCTGCGCCATCGGCAGCACGGTAGCCGGCTCGCACACGGCGAGCTCGCCGTCGACCGTCACCTTGTACGTGTCCGGGTCGACTTCGATCTTCGGCGTCGCGTCGTTGCGGATCATGTCTTTTTTGCCAATGCCCCTGCAGTTGACGACGGGTTCGACCTTCTTGCTTAAGCCGAGTTCCTCCGCGATCCCCCGGTCGAACGCAGCTTGCGAGACGAACGTGATCGAGCTTTGCGTCAGCGATTTGCCGTAGGAAGCGAACATCGGACGGCCGAACACCGGCTGAGGCGTCGGGATCGACGCGTTCGGGTCGCCCATCTGGGCATACGCGATGCTTCCGCCCTTCAAGATCAAGTCGGGCTTCACGCCGAAGAACGCCGGACTCCAGACGACGACGTCCGCCCATTTGCCGGGTTCGAGCGACCCGACGAGGTGCGAGATGCCGTGGGCGATCGCCGGATTGATCGTGTACTTCGACACGTACCTCATGATGCGTTCGTTGTCGCCGTTCTCGTCGTCTCCCGCGAGCGGCCCACGCTGCGCTTTCATTTTGTCCGCGGTCTGCCAGGTCCTCGTAATGACTTCCCCGACGCGACCCATCGCCTGCGAATCGGAGCTGATGATGCTGAACGCCCCGAGATCGTGCAAAATATCTTCCGCGGCGATCGTCTCTGGACGGATCCTTGAATCGGCGAACGCGACGTCCTCCGGAATGCCGCTGTCCAGATGATGGCACACCATCAGCATGTCGAGGTGCTCCTCGATCGTATTGACCGTAAATGGGCGGGTCGGATTCGTCGACGACGGAATGACGTTCGGCTCGCCCGCCGCTTTGATAATGTCCGGGGCATGCCCTCCGCCGGCGCCTTCCGTATGATACGTATGAATCGTTCGGCCTCCGATCGCCCGAAGCGTGTCCTCGACGAAGCCCGCCTCGTTCAGCGTGTCGGTATGGATCGCGACCTGCACGTCGTACCTGTCCGCCGCCGACAGGCAGGCGTCGATCGCGGCCGGCGTCGTGCCCCAATCCTCGTGAAGCTTCAACCCGATCGCGCCCGCCTCGATCTGCTCGGCGAGCGGCTCGAGCGTCGACGCGTTCCCTTTGCCGAGAAAGCCGAGGTTCATCGGGAAAGCTTCTGCCGCCTCCAGCATTCGCCGGAGATGCCACGCGCCCGGCGTGCACGTCGTGGCGTTCGTTCCCGTCGCCGGTCCCGTCCCTCCGCCGATCATCGTCGTGACGCCGGAGGCGAGCGCGGTCTCGATCTGCTGCGGACAAATATAATGGATATGCGTATCGATGCCGCCGGCCGTAACGATTTTGCCTTCGCCCGCGATCACCTCCGTGCTCGCTCCGACGACGAGATTCGCGTCGACGCCGTCCATGATGTCCGGATTGCCGGCTTTGCCGATGCCGACGATTCGTCCGTCCTTGATGCCGATGTCGCCTTTGACGATACCCCAGTGGTCGATGACGACCGCGTTCGTAATGAGCGTATCGATGACGCCTTCGCTCCGGACGGCCCTGCTCGACTGGCCCATGCCGTCCCGGATGACTTTGCCTCCGCCGAATTTGCATTCGTCCCCGTACACCGTGTAATCTTTCTCGATCTTCGCCCACAGTCCGGTGTCCGCGAGCCGGACGGAATCCCCGGCCGTCGGCCCGAACATGTCGGCGTAGCTCTGACGGTTCATGCGCATGAACGCTCACCCCTCGCATCGATAAGCTGCAATTATTTTAAATCGTCCCATTCTTTCCATCTGTCCGAGACGTCGGACGGCATGACGCCGGAAGCGTTGCCGTTCGTCAGCCCATTCAACCCGTAGGAAGCTCTCGCGCCGCCGAGTTCCGTCAGCGAAACCGGCTTTTCTTCGCCCGGCTCGAACCGGACCGCCGTGCCCGCCGGAATGTTCAGCCTCATGCCGAACGCCTGCTCCCGCGGAAACCTGAGAGATCGGTTCACCTCGAAGAAGTGAAAATGGGAACCGACCTGCACGGGCCGGTCTCCGGCGTTGACGACGATCATTTCCGCCGTCCTCCTCCCCGCGTTTAATTCGATATCGCCGGGCTTCGCCCGGATTTCTCCCGGAATCATGGCCATGAACGAACTTGCCTCCTCTATGCGTCAGGCGATCGGCTGATGAACCGTCACGAGCTTCGTCCCGTCCGGGAACGTCGCTTCTACCTGCACCTCGTGAATCATTTCGGGCACGCCTTCCATCACTTGATCGCGACGGAGCAGCGTCGTGCCGTAAGCCATCATCTCCGCGACCGTGCGGCCGTCCCTCGCTCCCTCCATGATGGCGGAGGTGATCAATGCGATGCATTCCGGATAATTCAGCTTCACCCCGCGGTCCAGCCTGCGTTGAGCCAAGTCCGCGGCTACCGTAATGAGCAGCTTTTCTTTTTCCCGTTCGGTCAAATTCATCCCAACGTCTCCCTCCTGAACTTTCTTCCATTATAGGAAAACAGAATGGCACTGTAAATCTTTATGTCAACTTTCATGACATAAATGATGAATAATTTGGTTGTATTTCACGGAACCCCATTCCGAAACCAACCAACACCTCCCATGAACATGACGCATATACGCCTCCTTTGCTCATTTGACGCTTTACCAAACAAACGCGTCTATTGCCAGCAACATTCTGGTCAAGCCGTTCGAATCTATGATAAAATCAAGGATATGACATTCCGGTACAACCGAAAGCGAGGGGCACTCATTGGCTAACAAAAAAATGCGTTCAGACATGATCACCAAAGGGTTCGACCGCGCTCCGCACCGCAGCTTGCTGCGCGCCGCGGGCGTTAAGGAAGAAGATTTCGGCAAACCCCTGATCGCGGTGTGCAATTCCTACATCGACATCGTTCCGGGACACATCCATCTGCAGGAATTCGGCAAAATCGTCAAAGAAGCGATTCGCGAAGCGGGCGGCGTTCCGTTCGAATTCAACACGATCGGCGTCGACGACGGCATCGCGATGGGCCATATCGGCATGCGTTACTCGCTCGCGAGCCGCGAGATCATCGCCGACTCCGTCGAGACGATGGTTAACGCGCACTGGTTCGACGGCATGGTGTGCATCCCGAACTGCGATAAAATCACCCCGGGCATGATGATGGCCGCGCTTCGCGTCAACATCCCGACGCTGTTCGTCAGCGGCGGCCCGATGAAAGCCGGCCGCACGAGCGACGGCAAGGCCATCTCGCTCACTTCCGTCTTCGAAGGCGTCGGCGCGTACATGACCGGCAAAATCGACGAGAACAGCTTGACCGAGCTCGAGCGTTACGGCTGTCCGACTTGCGGCTCTTGCTCCGGCATGTTCACCGCGAACTCGATGAACTGTCTCGCCGAAGTGCTCGGCCTCGCCCTTCCGGGCAACGGCACGATTCTGGCCGTCGCGCCGGAACGTCGCGAATTCGTCAAGAAATCGGCGCTGCAATTGATGGAGCTCGTTAAGCAAGACATCAAGCCGCGCGACATCGTTACGATCGACTCCATCGACAACGCGTTCGCGCTCGACATGGCGATGGGCGGCTCCACGAACACGGTTCTTCACACGCTTGCCCTCGCTCACGAGGCGGGCATCGAATATCCGATCGAACGCATCAACGAAGTGGCGAAGCGCGTTCCTTACTTGTCCAAGCTCGCGCCGGCTTCCGACCACCACATCGAAGACTTGCATAACGCGGGCGGCGTCAGCGCGATCATCAACGAGCTGTTCAAGAAGGAAGGCGCGCTGAACGGCGACGTGCTGACCGTATCCGGCAAGACGCTTCGCGAGAACGTCGAAGGCGCGGAAATCACGGATCACTCCGTTATTCGCAGCGTGGAAGACCCGCATTCCAAAGAAGGCGGCCTTTCCGTCCTATTCGGCAACTTGGCGCCTCGCGGCTCGATCATCAAAGTCGGCGCGGTCGACAAATCCGTCGGCGGCTATCACCGCGGACCGGCGATCTGCTTCGACTCCCAAGAAGATGCCCTCGCCGGCATCGCAAACGGCAAAGTCAAAGAAGGCCACGTCGTCGTTATCCGTTACGAAGGACCGAAAGGCGGACCCGGCATGCCGGAAATGCTCGCCCCTACGTCCCAGATCGTCGGCATGGGTCTCGGCACGAAGGTCGGCCTGATTACCGACGGCCGATTCTCCGGCGCGTCCCGCGGCATCTCGATCGGCCACGTATCCCCGGAAGCGGCCGAAGGCGGCCCGATCGCGTTCGTCAACGACGGCGACATCATCGAACTGGACATGAACAACCGTAAAATCACGCTGGAAGTGAGCGACGAGGAGCTCGAAACCCGCCGCGCGGCATGGACAGGTTTCGAACCGAAGATCAAACGCGGTTATCTCGCTCGTTACTCCGCGATGGTCACGAACGCCAGCCAAGGCGGCGTCATGAAGATGTAATTCGCGTAATCGCGCAACGCAAAAAAAGAGCTTGCCCGGCATACCGGGCAAGCTCTTTTTGTCGTTATGGGCTAGACAAGGGTGCCGAGAGGCTCTTCCGTCGACGCGTTCGCGTTCGGTTCCCCGTGCGCGACCGCCTTCCGTTCCTTTTCCCGCTTCCGCTTGCGGGGACTCGACTCGTCCGCCCAGCTAAGCAGCATTTCGCGATGCATGACAAGCATGCGGGGATGCATCGTGTCGTCTTTCCCCCGTACCCTGTCTTTGCCTGCCGGATGAATGACGCGCATGAGAAACTTCAAATATTGTTTCGTCGTCCAAGCGAACAAGCCTTTCGGCAGCTCGACCGTATCGAAGCCGAGCGATTCCGCGCCGCGATGGATCATCGAAATGCCGAACAAAGCTTTCACCCGATCGCCGTTCGGAGCGGTGGACAGTTCTTTGGCCATATCCGGCAACGCGTTCTGCATCTCGCGAATGATCCGTATGCCGATTTGCAACGTCGTCTTCGCTTTCATGCCGAGGTCGAACAGCATTTGGTTCTCGAAATGGATTTCCATAATCAGATCGCCGGGACGAAGCGTCTCTCCGTCCCGCAAGTCGAGCTTCGCTCCCGTATACTTGCGGATACGATAATTGAAGAAATGGCCGGAACCGACCGGACGAAGCCGAAAGACGACGTGAAACGCTTTTTCGTACAACATCCAACCCGCGACGACGGCTTTCTTTAACCATCCGATCGAAGCGCGAACGTCGCCTTCCGCCCCGTCGCGGGGTTTGCCCGTTTCCTCTTGCATCCGTATATCCCCGCTTACCTTCCGATTTTTCTTCGCCCGTTCCGTAACCGCGATCAAGTCGTCGATGCCGACGAACCGGTAGCCGAGTTCCCTGCCGTCATCCAGAATGCGCGCCAGGGCGGCGATCGTGTTCGCCGGCGCCTCCCGGTCCGCTCCGAGCGTCGTGCCGCAATCGTGCAGCAGGAACACTTGCCCCGGCTTCAGCTTCTTTCTCATCCGCTTGTACAGCTTCTCCGCGCCGACCCGTTTTTTCCAGTCGTTGAACAGCGAAGACCAGAGAACGATCTGCAAATACCCGATATTTCGAAAATCGAATACGTTCAAGATCCCCCAAGGAGGCCGATAGTACATCGCTCTCGTCCCCGTAATCCGCTTGATCGCTTCCGAAGTCGTCCGAATATGCTTCTGGACCGTGCTCGGCCTCATCAGCCAGTTCGAATGGTGCAAGTAATTATGAATGCCGAGAATATGGCCTTCCGCGTGTATCCGGGAGATCAGCTCCGGATGGCGTTCCGCGTTCTCCCCGACGACGAAAAACGTCGCCTTCGCCCCGTGCTTCTTCAATAAATCGAGCAGCTTCGGCGTATATTCCGGATCGGGCCCGTCGTCGAACGTCAAGGCGATATCCGTGTCCGACACTCCTTTCATGAACACCCTGAATCCGAACAGCCGACTGACGAGCGCCGGCAAAAACGCGTAAAAAGTCAAAAAATAAAAACCGATCCATAGGATGATTTCCATGCGTTCCCCACCATCTTGATTGCCGTATTTAATCTGCCACAGGCTCCGCTTACGAAAATGCGCTTACTCTCTATTTTAACATAGTCGCTCGAATTAAGGCATTGCCGCGGGCATCTTTTTTGGTTTTCGTGTACAATAAGAACTGGATGCAAGACCCAACTCCCTATCGAATGCAAAGGATGGATTGACTCATGCTACCCCTGTACAAGAAATATTGGCGTACCGCCTTCGACATCTCGATGGTTGCGCTTACCGTATGGCTTACGATGTACGTTTTCAGCTATTTATACGATTTGGCCAAGCCCGTCTTTTACTCCTTCGTCATTTTCTGGTGCATCGAGCCGCTCGCCAGGAGACTGAACCGGGTCGGCTTGCCGAAGTCGATCGCGTCGGCCGTCAGCATTCTCCTCTTCGTGATCGTCATTTTGGCGATCTTCGCCGGTCTCGGCGTTATTTTCACGCAGCAGATCAACCAGCTAATTAAGGACTTGCCGGAATACCAGAGACTGCTGCAGCATCAGATCGAAGTCATCTCCGCCAACCTGGCGAAGCATTCCGAATCGTTGCCTCCGGACATTTCGGAGAAGCTGACGAGCGCGACCGAATCGATTACGAACAAGGGCGCGGAATGGGCGCAGCAATTCCTGAAATGGCTCGTCGGCGCGCTTAGCTCGTTCTCCACATTCGTCCTGAACATCTCGATCGCGATCATCCTCGCTTATTTCTTGAGCCTCGAGATCGACTCTTGGAAAAAGCTGAGCCGCGAGCGTTCGCCGAAGACGCTGCAGATCGCGTTCGAATTTCTTCGGAACAACGTGTTTAAGGGCATCGGCGCATACCTGAAGGCGCAAGGAAAGCTGATCAGCATCACTTTCATCGTCATCTTCATCGCGCTTCTCTCGCTTCGCGTGGAGAACGCTCTCACGATCGCGCTGCTCGCCGGCATTTTCGACGTGCTGCCGCTGCTGGGCGTGAACACGTTGTTCATCCCGTGGATCATCTACTTGTTTATTACCGGAGATACGACGCTCGCCGTCTGGCTCACCGCGCTGCTTCTCGTCGTTACGTTGACCCGTCAGTTCCTCGAGCCTCGCATCACGGGTCAGACGGTCGGCGTATCGGCCTTCACGATGCTCGCTTTCATGATGATAAGCTTGTCGCTGTTCGGCGTCGCGGGACTCATTCTCGCGCCGATTCTCATGATCCTGCTGAAGGCATTGTACGATCAAGGGTACTTCCACAAATGGATTCGGTTGCCGAAGGACGAATTCATCGTCTCCCCGCTCTCGCCGCAGCTCGCTAAAGACGACGTTCCCGCTCCAGAAGACGCAAGCCGTCCATGATTTCTCCGAACAACGCAGCGCCCCGATTGCGAACGCCCGCCGGTTGGTCTTCGATCAGCACGGCGATCGCGTAACGCGGCTTTCCGGTCGCGGGGCCGTAACCGACGAACCATTGGTCGTTGCGGCCTTCCGACTTCCCGGCGAGCTCGGCCGTGCCGGATTTGCCGGCGAGCGGCCATACGGCGCCGCTCAGCGCCGATTTGGCGGTACCTTCCGTCACGACGGTTCTCATGCCTTGCCGCAGCGTCGCCATCGTCTCCGCCGATACGGCGCCATGCTTCGACTTCGCCGCGTGAACGGGTAGCGCCGCGAGCAAGTTGCCGTCCGCGTATCGCAATTCCTTTACGATGCGTGGGGAATACGCTTTGCCGTCGTGCACAATCGTGACCGCCATATTGGCGACTTGCAGCGGCGTGACCCTGACGTTCCGTTGGCCGATTCCCGTCCCTGTCTTCATGCCGCCGTCATAGGCGGTTTTTTTGTCCGCGAATACCGTCCCGGCTTCCTCTTCCCCAAGCAACCGCAAAGGTTTGCCGTCCGCGAACGACTCCGTGTGCCAGCCGACCTGCCTGCCCAGACCGAGGCGGTCCGCCGTAATTTGCAACCATGCCGGATCGAGTTTTTCCGCCAAGCCGGCGAACGCGACGTTGCACGACTGCGCGTAAGCCTCCCGTAGCGTCAATTCGCCGTGTCCTCCTTCCTTCCAGCACTTCAGTCCGTATTTGCCGTAATGGCCGTCGCAATGAAACTTCTCGTCCCAGCTCGCGATTCCCGACTCCAGCGCGGCCGCGAGCGTAACCGTCTTGAATACCGAACCCGGAGGGACGCCCGTGAGCGCATGGTTGCGCTCGTCCGTCCCTTCTTCGCCGATCCGGTAAGGATTCAGCTTCGGCAACGAGACCATGGCCAAGATGTCCGCGTTAGCGGCGTCGAGAACGACGGCCGCCCCTTTGCGGACGCCATGCTTGGCGAGTACGTCCTCCGCGATCCGTTGCGCGTCCTTGTCGATCGTCGTCGTCACTCGCAACGGGAAATGCGGATTGTCGCCCGCGAGCAGTCGCAGGCCGAGCCCTCCGAGCGGGAGGCGGCTTCCCGACGTCACCTGCGCCGCTCGCGTCGGTCCGATGCCTTGGATGAGCCGATCCAGAGATTTCTCGAGTCCCGAACCGCCGACCTCGGATGATTCGTTCATCCGCCGACGTTCGATGCGATCCCCGTAAATCGCCCGTACGCGCTCGGGATGCTGGGAGACGAAGCCGATCGCGTGAAGTGGAGACAGATCGCCGCCGTAACGGTCCACGTACGGAACGACGGACACGCCGATCAAACCCGCGCGGTTCACTTCGGCGATTTGCCGGTCGGATAAGTCCAACGTTCGTCCGCTCGCCTTTATCTTCCACGTCTCCGACGCGCGAAGATTGTCCAGCCACTCCCCGAAAGAGGCAGCGTCCGTCCCGAGCGCGGCGGCGAGCCGGCCGACGGCTTCGTCCGTCCCCCTCGGCATTCCGTTGTCCGGGAAAGCGGCCAGCCCGCGAACGGATATGCCGGCCAGCGGTCTTCCGTACCGGTCGACGAAGCTGCCGCGGCCGCTGTCCAGCGCCAGCTCGTCCGACCGCTGCGCCGTCGCGTTGTGCCGGAGCGTGCCGCTAGCGGTTCGCGAACTGCCGATGCCGAGCTGCAACCATGCCAATCTTGCCCCTTCCAAGCCGAATACGATCGCGAGCGCCAACAGCACCTTGAAACCTCGCATCGCCCAGTCCTTCTGCAATCGTCATCGCCCTTTCGCGCTCAAGCCCGTCTCTCCACATTGTTTCCAACAAACGGTGCAAGCAAAAACGAAAAAACGGGAAGGACATGAAGTCCCTCCCGCTATCGCGGCGTCATTCGCGTCGCGCGTTAGGCGACGTTAAAGCGGCTGAGCGATTCGGTTAGCTTGGCCGACACGCTCTCCAATCGGTTTGACAGCCGGACGAGCCGTTCGCTGACGCTCATCTGCGCCGAACTGAACGACGCGACCCTTACCGACGTCGATGTAGCCGTCTGAGCGACCGACGTCACGTTGCCCATCGCGTGCGACAGCGTCGCTTGGGCGTCTTCCAATTGACGTACGGAGTCCGTCGCCGAATCGAGCCTGCCGGCGAACCCGCCCATGTGCTCCTGCACGGATACGAAGATCGTGTTCGCCTCCTTCACGGACTCGACTTGTTTCCGGTATATCGGATACGCCCGCGATAGAATCGCTACCGTCTCTTCGATCTCGAGAGAGATGCTCTCGACGATGTTGCCGACGTCGCCGATCGATTCCCGCGACTGGTCCGCCAGCTTGCGAATTTCGTCCGCGACGACCATGAAGCCCTTGCCGGACGCGCCTGCCCTGGCCGCCTCGATCGCGGCGTTGAGCGACAGGATGTTCGTCTGCTTCGTCATGTTATCGAGCAACTCCAGCACGCGGCGAATGGAGCTCGTGCTCTCTTTCAGCTTGTCGACCTTCTCGACCATTTCCCGGGTCATCCGTTCGGTCGCTCCCGTCTGGTCGATCAGCTCGCCCATGTATACCGTTCCTTGCCGGCCCGCCTGCTCGACCTCGCTCGCGGCGCGCTCCATTTCGCCGTTCGAGCGGATGACCGACTGCACGCGCGATCCGATCAGAGCCGTCAGCTCCGTGCCGGCTTTCGACTCCGAAGCGAGATTAGCGGCTCCTCCGGCGATTTCTTCCGTCGCCGCGGCGATTTCCTTCGCTGCGGCGGCCGTTTCCCTGGACGAATCCGTCAGCTCGGCTGCCGTATCCAGCACCTCTCGTGCCGTTTCGTTCGTCCTTCTTACGAGCGTCGTAATCTCTTCCATCATCCGGTTGAAGCTTTCGGACACTTGTCCGATCTCGTCCTTCTTGCGAATGTCGGAACGAACGGTCAAATTGCCCTTCTCCCCTTCGTTCATGAGCGTCCGCAGCTTCGACAGAGGCTTGCCGACCGTCAGCATGACGATCCAGCCGATACCGCCGGCGATCAGCGCCGCCAGAAGCGAGATGATCCACGTAAGACGGCTGATGGAGCTCGCGTCCTCGACGAGCTTCGAGACCGGAATATTGCCGATGACCGTCCAACCGCTTCCCTCCATCGTCCCTTTGACGGACAGCATCCTTTTCCCGTTCTCGGTAATCGTCGCCGATCCTTCCCCCGGCACTTCGTTTCCGTAAGGCTTGGCCAAGCGTTCCTTGTCGGGCGAATAAACGACCGTTCCGGCGTCGTCCAGCACGAAGGCGCTTCCTCCTTCCCCGAAATCGACGCCGCTCATTTCCTTCGCGATCGCGCTCAGCTTCACTTCGATGATGAGATAATACGAGAATTGAAGCTTGTACAGCCTGCCGACGGCGATCGTCGGTTCGGAACGGTTGCCGTCCAAGCCTAGAAGCATCGTAGGCAGCCATACGGTCGCCCCTTTGCCCGCGTCGATCTTCTTCAAGGCGTCTTGTTTCCGCAACACGTCCGCATTAACGGTCGAATCGCTCGTCATCGTTTTCTTGTCCGCCTGCACCGGGAGCAGCGTCACGTTGTCGATCAACGGATTCGCCTGCGCGACCGCCGTTAGCTTATCGTTCAAGAGGCGTTCGTTGCTGTACAGCTCAACGTCGTCGTTCGGAAAATTATACTGCGTCAGCACTTTCGTAAAATCGTTGTCGGCCGTAATCTGTCTGGACTGCCTTTCGTACTCCCCGAGCAGAAGCCGCAGTTTCCCGGTCGTCTGATCGGCCGTCTGGATGCTTGCGCTCGCGACTTTGTCCTGAATGATCGAACGGGATTCCGCGTAAGAAAACCAACCGAGCGACAGCACGCACAACAGGATGCTGCCGAAAATAAGCAAAAACAATTTCATGCCGACGGAACGGATCGGATTCGCGATTCGCGCCCCATTCGCGCGGCCCCCCGGCCGAATGGATGAAGCGTTTTCATGATTCCGCCGTTTCGACGGTTGAAGCGAGGATGGATTCGCCATGTTTACCCTCCCGGTAAAAGAAGATTGGTAATGATCAAAGGCGAATCGTCGTCACCCCCCGATGGCAACGATATCTTTGATAACGTATACATTCTCCATCGTTCGACATAATTCCTTTCGACGCGCAAAAAAACAGGCAAAGGAGTGACCCCTTGCCTGTTCTCGATGAAGCGGAAGATCGTTAGGCGACCGTGAACCGGCTAAGCGATTCGCGCAATTGTCCGGACACGGATTCCAATCGGTTGGATAGCTGCACCAGGCCGTCGCTGATGTTGAGTTGCTCGTTGCTCAGCGACGCGACCTCTTCCGATGTCGCCGACGCTTGCTGAGCGACCGCGCTGACGTTGCTCATCGCGAACGACAGCGTCGACTGCGCATCCTCCAGATGCCGGACGGATGCCGTCGCCGATTCGAGGCGTTGCACGAAACCGCCCATGTTGTCCTGTACGGCGATGAAGATTTGATTCGCTTCTCGAACGGATTCGATTTGCTCTTGGAAGATCGGATAAGCTTCGGACAAGACGGCTACCGTCTCGTCGATTTCGCGCTGGATTTTTTCCACGATGCCGCCGACGACGCCGATCGATTCCCTCGATTGATCCGCCAGCTTGCGGATCTCGTCCGCGACGACCATGAAGCCTTTGCCGGCGGCGCCGGCTCTCGCCGCTTCGATCGTGGCGTTAAGAGACAGAATGTTCGTCTGTTTCGTCATGTTGCCGAGCACGTCGAGAATTTTGCGGATCGAACGAGTGCTTTCTTTCAGCTTGTCGACCTTCTCGACCATCGAACGCGTCATGTCTTCCGTTTGGCCCGTTTTCTGGATGAGCGTGCCCATGTAGATCGAGCCTTTGCGTCCGGCTTCCTCGACTTCGTTCGCGGATTGGCCCATCTCCACGTTGGAATCGATGACCGATTTCACTTGCGTGCCGATCTCCACCGTCAAGTCGGTGCCTTTCTCGGATTCGACCGCGAGATTGGTCGCGCCGTTCGCGATCTCTTCCGTCGCGACCGCGATTTCCTTGGCCGCTCCAGCCGTTTTACGGGACGATTCGGTCAGCGACGTCGCCGTCTCCAGCACTTCCATCGCGGACTTGTTCGTCTGCCTCACGAGTCCGGTAATTTCCTCCATCATGCGGTTAAAGCTGTCGGATACTTGGCCGATCTCGTCCTTCTTGCGGATCGTCGACCGAACGGTCAAGTTGCCCTTCTCGCCCTCGTTCATCAAGTTCCGCAATTTCGCCAGCGGTAGGCCGACCGTCAGAAAGACGATTAATCCGATGCCTCCGGCAATGAGAGCGGCGAACAAGGAGATGATCAAGGTCAAGTTGCTGATCGCCTTGGCGTCCTTCACGAGCGCCGATACCGGGATGTTGCCGATGAGCGTCCAACCGCTCGTCTCGAGCAAGCCGCCGGAAGTGAGCGTCTTCGTTCCGTCGACGTCGACCGTCGCGGAGCCGTCGTCGCCGGGAAGCTCGTAGCCGTATTTAGAGCCCCACTTCGATTCGTCCGGACCGAACACGATCATGCCGTTGCCGGCCACGATAAACGCGGAGCTGTCGTCGCCGAAATTAACGGATACCATCTGCTCGGCCAATGACTTCGCTTTGATTTCCATGATCAAATAATACGGATCCCCTTGAGAAAGGAGGCGTCCGACGGCGAAAGTCGGATTGTTTCTTTTCCCGTCGAGCCCGGCCGGCATCGTCGAGCTCCATACCGCTTTACCGGAGCCGGCCTCGATTTCCTTCAGCAGCGGGTTATTCGCGATTTCGGCTTCGTCGAGGCTGCTCCCCGTCGTCATGAGTTGCCCTTCCGGGTTCACGGGAATAAGCGAAATCGATTCGTAACTATTGTCCGCCATCGCGATGGAGCTCAGCTTCGCCGTCAATTGGCGCGCCGCATCGAATTTCTCGTAATCGTCCGTCGAAACTCCCATTCCGCTCAGCAACGACATGAAATCCGAATCGGTAATGAATTGCAACGATTGCCTTTCGTAACCTTTCAGCAGCAGCGAGATTTTTCCCGCGGTTTGCTTCGCCGTCTCCGAACTGGAATCGGCCACTTTGCTTTGGATGATATCGCTGGATTTCGAATACGAGAACCAACCTAACGTAAGCACGCATGCCAAGATGCTGCAAAAAATAAGCAAAAACAGCTTCATGCCGACGGAACGGATCGGATTTTCAATTTTCGTTTCTTTCAATTGCCTGCCGATTTTTTTCGATAAACCGCTTACAAGACCCATTGATTTTTTCACGCTTGCCGCGTCCAATTTCCCACGCCACGATTTACTCATTATGCATAACCCCCACCTATGTAATGACGACCGAACGGCGTTAAAACAAAAACTTGCCGAAAATGCCATTAAAGTATATATCGGCATCAATGCGATGCGGCATTAACTTTAATGGAGACATTTCGACAAGTCTCGTTCAATTCCTTTAGATTCCACAAAATATTTTAGAATTTTCGCGTCGCCCGGACGCGGGAAACGCCGTCGATCAATGCAGCCGCTTGCGCATCATGTCTAGCGGTTCGACCGGCTTGTCGGTGCTCAGCTTGATCAGCTGAAGCGGATGCCTCGCGACGGTCAGCGGCTGACCGGCTTCGTCCGTCATGTCCCCGACGGTCTGAGTGAAGCAGCGTCCCCCGGGCCCGATGAATTCCACTTCCATGCCCGGACGGAACGGACTGCGCTGCTGCACGGTGGCGATTCCCGATTCGGCGTCGTAGCCGGTCACGATCGCGGCGAAGTCGTACGGGGCGGGTTTCTCTTCCGCCTCGTAGATGTGCTCCTCCGCTCCGGGAACGGAATAGAAGAAACCGGTGTTCAGCGGCCTGTTCGCCGCTTTACCGATCTCGTCCACCCATTCCTGGCGCAGCTCGTAGCCTTCCGGATCGGCCATGTAGGCGTCGATCGCCTGCCGGTAAGCGTTCACGACGGAAGCGACGTAATGGATACTCTTCATACGCCCTTCGATCTTGAAGCTGTCCACGCCGGCGTCGATCAAGTCGGGAACGTGACGGATCATGCACAAGTCTTTGGCGCTCATCGTAAACGGGTTTTGTCCCGGTTCGGCGACGGACTCCTCGTCCGCGCGTAGGTCGTATTTCCAGCGGCAAGACTGGCAACAGCCGCCGCGATTCGAATCCCTGTCGGTAAAATGATTGGAAAGCACGCATCGGCCAGATACCGACGAACACATCGCGCCGTGAATGAACACTTCCAGCTCGACGTCCACTTTCTCTTTCATGCCGCGGATTTCGTCCATCGTCGTCTCGCGGGCGAGCACGACGCGCGGCAAGCCTTCCTCTTTCCAGAACTGCACCGCTTGCCAGTTCATCGTCGACTGCTGCGTGCTCAAATGCACTTCCAGCTTCGGCGCATATTTCTGCGCCGTCTCCACGATCGCGGGGTCGGCGGCGATAATCGCCGCGATGCCCGCGTTCTCCAGCTCGCGCAAGTATTCGGCGATGCCGTCCAAGTCTTCTTGGTGAGCGTAAATATTCGTCGCCACGAACACCTTCGCGCCGTATTTCGCCGCGAACGCCACGCCCTCGCGCATTTCCTCGAAGCTGAAGTTGTCCGCGTTCGACCGCAGGCCGTACTTCTGCCCGCCGATATAGACGGCGTCCGCGCCGTAATGGACGGCGAACTTCAGCTTCTCCAAGTTGCCGGCAGGCGCGAGCAGCTCCGGCTTATCCAGCCGGTTGCGCTTTCCCTTGAATCGCGGCGCGATTCCGATTGCCGTATGGCTCATCTGGGTTTCCTCCTTGTATAGGCTCCCTGTTCAACTTCGTGATCAAAAGCGGACTTTTTGAACTTCCTCTTAATAGACTTGATCTTTGTATAGGAATCCGAAGCCCAGCTCTCGATCCGGGCTTTGCATTTTCCGGATCGCCGCCAGCCAGCGCGGATCCATCCGGTAAGAATCGGGTGCATGCGCGTAGGCATCCAGCGCCTGGCGGTAGCCGGTCAATACCGTCTCGTTGTAGGCTTCCGTCTTGAGCAACGTTTCGACGTACAAGCTATCGACGCCGAAGGAAATCAATTCTGGAAGCGCCTCGAGCAAGCAAATATCGTCAGGGCTCATGACGTGGGTGCCGCTCTCGTCCTCGTATACGGGGAACTTCTCGTCCGGTCTCTCCGCTTCGACGAGGAATAGCCCTTTGTCCGGGCCTTTGCGGATAAGCGTCGCTTCCCTGCCGATATGCTCGAGATAGCTTTGGATCAAGTTCCGGTGCGAATGATAAATATTGGTCATCCCGTGCGCCTGCACTTGTACTTCGATGCCGGATTTCATCTTCAAGTCGGCGATCTCGCCTTCGTTCAGCTCGCGGGCGAGCACGGCGCGAGCCGCTCCCCGCCGCGCCCAATACGAAGCGGAAGCCGAATTCGTTCCGGTCATCTCGGCGTTCCAATGCCAACGCAGCCCCGGCGCGTGTTGCCTGACGTTCATCAATACGGCAGGATCGCCGAAGACGATCGCGTCCGCGCCGGACGCTTCCACCGCCTTCAAGTAGGCGGGAAGCTCCTCCAACTCTTCGTTGCGGAACAGCTTGTTCATGTTGACGTAGGCTTTCGCCCCGAGACCGTGCGTCGCTTCGACCGCCTCGGCGAGCGCGGATGCCGCGATGTCGCCCGGCTGCCTCATGGCAAACCGCGACTCGCCGATCAAGATGGCCGACGCTCCGGCTTTTATATATCGTTTCGCTTGTTCCGCCGACCCCGCGGACGCGAGCAATTCGGGAATGGTCGCTGTCATGAGTATTGACCTCCGGGAAGTCTTCGACCCGGCGCGCCGCATACCGGGCGCTTAGAAGGCACAACGGTCGGACTCGCCGGGTCGGGACGCGCCTTTCGTCGGCGCGACTTCCTTATTTTTTTACGCTTTTTTCGTTCTTCTCGCTGAGCTTGATGTTTTTCTGGTGTTGCTTGTACGTCACCGCGAACAAGTGCGTGTTCGTACCGTCTTTTTTCGTGACGTAGTACATGTAGTCGGATTTCTCCGGATACAGCGCCGCTTCGATCGACTTGTAACTCGGACTCGCGATCGGCCCCGGCGGCAGCCCCGCGTTCAAATACGTGTTGTAAGGGCTGTCCACTTTCAAGTCGCCTTCGAGAAGGCGTTCCTTCTGCTTGTCGAGCAAATATTGAATCGTCGCGTCGATTTGCAGCGGCATCTTTTTCTTCAAGCGATTCTGAATGACGCCCGAGACGAGCGGACGCTCTTCGTCGACGACGACTTCCCTTTCGACGAGCGAGGCGATCGTGAGCAGCTGGTGGACGGTAAGTCCTCGCTCCTCCATGACGCTTTGCCAATCTTCCGGAAGCTGGTCGAGACGCCGGTCGAGCTCCGTCAACATCCGGTCGATAACGTCGAGCTCGGTGCTACCCCGTTTCATTTCGTACGTCTCCGGGAACAAATAGCCTTCGAGCGGATATTTCAGGCTGTTGTCCACCGGCAGCGACTTCGTCCATGCCGAACCGGCCCACAGCCCCGGCTTCTTCGCCGCATCTAGGAACTTCGCCTTGTCGATGTCCGCAGCATCGGCTAGACGGCCCGCGATTTGTTCGATCGTGAAGCCTTCCGGTATCGTGAACCGGATCGTGGCGGCCGCGATGATTTCCCCGTTGTTCAACTTCGTCACGATCTGTTCCATGGACATGCCCGGAGTCAGCTCGTAGACGCCCGCTTGGAAACGGGAGCCTTCCCCTTTGAGTTTCATCCACCCGCTGAATAAACTCGCATTGCGTATGAGTCCGTTTTGTTCGAGCAACTCCGATACTTTCTTCGCGCGCATCCCGCTCGTGATTGTCACTTCCACGGGAGCCGCGGATGCAGGAGGACGAAGCCCGTTCCACAAATAGAACAGCAACCCCGCCGAAACGGACAAGACGATGCCCAGTGCGATAAGGAACGACCAGAGCAGCACGCGAGGCTTGCGCCGGACGGGAGCCGACGATACCTTGCTTGCGGTTCTCGGCGCCGTTGCGGTTTCCGTCGCTTCGTTGTTGCGGACCGGCGCTTCTTTACCGGCGGGGGCCGAAGCGAAGCGACCGCTTCTCGTCCCGAATTCGGTAGCCGCGGCCGTTTCGCTTCTTTCCTCCGGGTGATTCTCCCGAGCGTCGATTTTATTGCCGTATACGGATTTCCATCCCGAATTCGAATCGTCGTCCCTTTCCACGCCAGTTCCCCTCCAGCTAGCTCTCTTTTCGCGGGAAAAGAGCGGTTGCCCGCTCTTCTCGCATCCCAATCAAGGCCGATCGTCGCTCCCGAACAGCATATCGTCGTAAGCTTCGGCGACGAGTTCCCACTCGTCGTCGTCTTCCACCGTCTCGAGTTGAGGGTCGCCGTCGCCGTTATCGACGACTTTGAACACTTCGAACTCGTCTTCCTTGCGCATCGCATCCGATTGCAGGACGGCGTAGTTCCCGGTCCCGACGGCCAGTTCGGCGAGAATGCGGAACTCGAGCGTCTTGCCGTCTTCCGTCAGCAACTCGACCGCGTCCCCGAATTTCTCGCGCAACGCGGAACCGTTATTGCGGATCGTCATTGAATTCTCCGATCAACGTGTTAAACGTCTCTTCGACCATGTCCCACTCCGCCTCGTCCTCGATCGGATAGAGTTTGAGCTCGTCTTCTTCTTCGTCGTAACGGAACGCGAATACTTCTTGCTCTTCGTCTTCGTCGTCGGCCGGCACGACCATAATATATTTCCGATCCGTGCCGTCGTCCAGCTCGAAGCGCATGATGACCTCGAACGCTTCGTCATTGCCTTCGTCGTCCGGAATATAAATAATTTCCGCTTCTTCTTCTTGGTTGTTGTTCACGTCTGCCATGACAGTTCCCTCATTTCGGTCTCGAGTCCAAATAGCCCTGCAGCAAAATCGCCGAAGCCATTTTGTCGATCACTTTTTTGCGTTTGCTCCTGCTTACGTCGGCCTCCAGCAGCGCGCGTTCCGCGGCCACCGTCGTCAGTCTTTCATCCCATAGGCGGACTGGCAAATCTAGTGTCTGCTTCAAGCTTTCCGCGAATGCGATGCAATTTTCTCCACTGGGTCCGATCGTTCCGTTCATGTTCTTCGGCAAGCCGACGACGATTTCCTCGACCCCGTATTCCCGGACGAGCTCCGAGATGCGGGCCATAAAATCCGCGACGACTTTGCGGTCGATGACCTCCAGCCCTTGCGCGGTCCAGCCGAACAAATCGCTCATCGACACGCCGATTCTTCTTTCCCCGTAATCCAAGCCCATGATTCTCATGCTTATCTGTTTTGCTGAAGATAGAAACGCACGAGCTCTTCGATCAGTTCGTCGCGCTCCTTCTTGCGAATCAAGCTGCGCGCGTTGTTGTGACGCGGGATATAGGCGGGATCGCCCGACAACAAGTATCCGACGATTTGGTTGATCGGATGGTATTCCTTCTCCACCAGCGCGTCGTGCACGGTAAACAAAATATCGCGTGCCGACACTTCTTGCGGATCCGCGACGACGTCGAATTTGACGGTTTGGTCGAATTGGTTTTTGCCCGTCGAGCTCATCTTCAGCACCTCGCTTTCGCTGATCAACTCTAATTCCTTGCCAATATCATAACATAAACCTCTACGGACAGGAAATTCGTGGGCGGGAAAATGTGACGGCCGCGGGACTCCGCGAAGGTATCTCTCTCCGGCCGTTTGCTTTCCGCCCATTGCCTGAATGATTTTCCGAGGGGGCAATGGGCTTCAAGAGGCGGACGTAAACTCCTACGAGAGATACCTTCGCTCCGTCCTCCAAGCGTCGTCCGAAAACCGAATGATTAAGAAAGTTGGGACAGAACCAACTGCTCGGCTGCTGCCAGGGCGTCGGCGAGCTTGGACGGGTCTTTGCCGCCGGCTTGGGCGAGTTCCGGCTTGCCGCCGCCTCCGCCGCCGCAGATGGCGGCGATTTCCTTGATCAGCTTGCCGGCGTGCAGCCGTTGCGGCACGAGGTCCGGCGTGACGGCGACGACGAGGTTCACCTTGTCGCCTTCGACGGAACCGAGCGCGAGCACGGCGGAACCGAGCTTGAGCTTCAGTTCGTCGGCGACGCCGCGAAGGGCGTCCATGCCGCCGGCGTTCACTTGGGCGGCGAGCAGCGTAACGCCGCCGACCGTCTTCGCGGCCGAGACGAGATCCGCCGCTTCGAGGCGACTTAGCTTGCCTTGCAAAGATTCGTTGTCGCGCTGCAGCTGGCGAATTTCGGCTTGCGTCGCTTCGATACGCTTCGGCACGTCAGCGACTGTGCTCTTGAGAAGCGCCGCGGCGCCTTTAAGCAAGCCAAGCTGGCCGTCCAGATACAAGTACGCGTTGCGGCCCGTGACCGCTTCGATCCGGCGGACGCCGGATCCGATGCCGCCCTCGCTAACGAGCTTGAACAGGCCGATCTGCGCCGTGTTGCGCACGTGGCAGCCGCCGCACAGCTCCAAGCTGTAGTCGCCGACGCGCACGACGCGCACGATGTCGCCGTATTTCTCGCCGAACAGCGCCATCGCGCCCAACGCCTTCGCTTCCGCGATCGGCTTGAACCCGATGTCGAGTTCCGTGCCGAGCCAGATTTGCTCGTTTACGCGGCGTTCGATGTCGGCGAGCTCTTCCGGCGTGATCGCGCCGAAGTGCGAGAAGTCGAAGCGCAAGCGCTCCGGCTCGACGAGGGAGCCCGCTTGGTTGACGTGCTCGCCGAGTACGTCTTTCAGCGCCCGGTGCAGCAAGTGGGTCGCCGTATGGTTGCGAACGGTATCCGCGCGGTCGGAAGCGTTGACGGACGCGGACACCGTATCGCCTACGCGTAGGATGCCTCCGGCGACGAGCACTTGATGCACCGATTGGCCGTGCGGCGCTTTCGACAAGCCCGTCACTTCGGCGTTCAAGCCTTTGCCGGTCAATACGCCGCGGTCGCTCACTTGGCCGCCGCTTTCCGCGTAGAAAGGCGTGCGGTCGAGGATGACGAGCACTTTCTCGTCGACGCCCGCGACTTCCGCGAATTCGTTGCCGGAGACGATCGCGAGCACTCTCGCTTCCGCCGTCAATCCGTCGTAACCGACGAATTCGCTCTTCTCCGTGTATTCCGCGAGAGGCCCGCCCTGCACTTTCATGCTATCCGTCTCTTGACGGGCGGCGCGGGCGCGATCGCGTTGCTCTTGCATCGACGCGTCGAAACCTTCGCGGTCGACGGTCATGCCTTGTTCCGTCGCGTAATCTTCCGTCAAGTCGAACGGGAAGCCGTACGTATCGTACAGCTTGAACGCGTCGGGGCCGGAGATGGCCGAGCGGCCTTCGGCGCGCGCCTTGGCGCACAGATCGGACAAGATGGACAAGCCGTCCGACAGCGTCTCGTGGAACCGTTCTTCCTCGGTACGGATCACTTTCTCGATGAACTCGCGCTTCTCGAGCACTTCCGGATAGTAGACGCCCATGATCTCGCCGACGGTCGGCGTCAGCTCCCACAGGAACGGACGGTCGACGCCGATCACTTTGCCGTAACGCACGGCGCGGCGAAGCAAGCGGCGGATGACGTAGCCGCGGCCTTCGTTAGAAGGCAGTACGCCGTCGCCGACGGAGAAAGCGACCGTGCGGATATGGTCGGCGATGACTTTCAGCGCGACGTCGTGCTCCGCGTTCGATTTGTAGGTCACGCCGGCGATTCCGCTCGCCTTCTCGATAATCGGCATAAACAAGTCGGTATCGAAGTTGGAATCGACGTCCTGCAGGATCGAGGAGAAACGCTCCAAGCCGGCGCCGGTATCGATGTTCTTATTCGGAAGCGGCGTGTAGCTGCCGTCCTTGTTATGGTTGAATTCGGAGAAGACGACGTTCCATACCTCGAGGAATCGCTCGTTCTCGCCGCCCGGCGTACAGTCCGGATCGGACAGGTCGCCGTATTTGTCTCCGCGGTCGTAGAAAATTTCGGTGCAGGGTCCGCAAGGGCCTTCGCCGATATCCCAGAAGTTATCCTGGAGCTTCACGATCCGCTCGGCCGGAATGCCGATCTTCTCGTTCCAGACGCGGAACGCGTCCTCGTCTTCGGGATAGACGGTTACGGACAGCCGCTCCGGATCGAATCCGATCCACTCCGGTCCGGTCAGGAACTCCCAAGCCCACGTGATCGCTTCTTCCTTGAAGTAATCGCCGATGGAGAAGTTGCCGAGCATCTCGAAGAACGTATGGTGCCGTCGAGTTTTGCCGACGTTCTCGATGTCGTTCGTGCGAATGCACTTCTGCGAGTTCGCGATGCGCGGGTTTTCCGGAATGACGCGCCCGTCGAAGTAAGCTTTCAGCGGCGCCATGCCCGCGTTGATCCAGAGCAACGACGGGTCGTTATGGGGAACGAGAGGCGAGCTCGGCTCGATTTTATGGCCTTTGCTGGCGAAGAACGCCAACCATTTGCTGCGGATTTCTGCTGCTTTCATCGGTTTCATCGGATAATCCTCCTCGAATTTGCCTGAAAAAAAATAAAAAACGCCCCTGTAGTCAGGGACGAAATGCTTCGCGGTACCACCCTGGTTATCGCGTTCCGGTCGGAAAGCGATCTCCTCTTTCGCGGGATAACGGTCCTCGCCGGCGGATTTCATCCGCACTCCGAAACGAGCTTCCCCCGCCCTTCGCACCGAAGATTTTTTCAGCCAAGCGTCATTCGCGCGATCGAATCTCCGTTCGATCGACTAGAATGGCGTCAAGAAATCTTCTCTCTGTCCATGCGGACTGCCGGGTACTTATGTTTCGTCAACGTGTTGAATATGGGGATCAGAATTTAATTATAGACAACGCTTTTCCACGCTGTCAAACGGTTTTTCGGTGAATGTAATAGGCGGCGACGTGCTGCGCGACGACCTTGAGCGCCGCGTACAGCGGCACCGCGAGAAGCAATCCGACGACGCCCGCGAGCTCCCCGCCGACGAGCAGTACGAGGATGATCGTCAGCGGATGCATGCGCATCGACCGGCCGACCACCTGAGGACTGATGACGTTGCTCTCGAGGTTCTGGCAGATCACGTTGACGATGATGACCATGAGCACCATTTTCCAAGAAATCGTCGTTGCCATGATGAGCGCCGGGAAGGCGCCGAAGAACGGTCCGAGATACGGGATGATATCGAACAGCGACACGAACCCGGCCATGAGCAGCGGGTAGGGCATGCCGATAATCAAATAGCCGATGTAGGCGAGCACGCCGATGCACAGGGAAACGATCAGTTGTCCGCGTATGTAGCTGCCGAGAGCCGCGTCGATATCCTTCATGAGCCTGACCGCGTGCTTGCGCCTCGCCCGGGGAATATACTGCAACGCCGCCCGTTCGAACACGTCGAGATCCTTCATCATATAGAAGGCGAGGAACGGAACGATCATCGCGAGGAATAGGACGTTGACGACTTCGTCGATATTGTTCAGAAATTCCGATACCCGTTTCTCGACCTGCTTCTCCAAGCCGCCCAGCGAATTGTTGATCGCGTCGCGCACGGCTTCGGGCAATACGTTGTTGTTGTTAAAATGGTCCGAAATGCTTTGCGCCCGCATCGTCAGCTCCGGCATATGCTCGTTCAGTTCTTCGACCTGCTTCATGAACATCGGAATGACGTTCATGAGAATGACGGCCGAAGCGGAGACGAACACGGCGTAAATCAGCAGAACGGCCGCCGTTCTCGGCACCTTGCGGTCATGAAGCAGATTGACGACCGGATTCAGCATGTACGAGATGATCATCGCCACGACGAACGGCGCGAGCACCGCCTTCAGGAAACCGAACACGGAGAACAGCATCGGCCTGACGAGAATGACGAGGAACAACGCCAGCAAAACGAGAATGACGTATACGAGCGCGGTAAAAAACCGGCTTTGGGCGAAACGGCCCATTTCCCCACCTCCATCCGGTCGCGGCGCTTCCTTACATTTCGAGTTCAAAAAGTCCGGTTTTCAGCACCGAGAAGGTTGAACGAAGCTAGGGAATGAGGATCGGAGCGTAGGCAAACCTACGTGAGAACCGGAAGTCCGTGCAGCATTCAAGATTCGATGTCGAATAAGCTTCCTGATTCACTTCGTGATCAAAATCGGACTTTTTGAACAACCTCTTACAGTATATGTACTTGTCCGGCCGCATAACCATCGAAAGCCCAAAAACGCGGACGCCGACCTCATTTCCTCCGGTTTTTCGATGGCGAAAACAAAAAAAACGCCCCGTCCTCTCCCTGCGGGGAGAAGCGGAGCGCCATTCCTAAGTACGTTCGCCGATCGTTATCCTTACATCCCGTTCGCGTGAACGTGAGGAGCCGGGATCGGCTCGTCGAAGAACAAGTCGTCCAAGGAGCTAAGCGTTCCGTCCTCTTCCACTTGGTACACCGACATTTTTTCTCCGTTCACCGTCAGTTCGATGAAACAGCTCCAGCAGTAAAATTGATGGGAACCGATTTTCCCAATGTCCTTGGAGCTACAGTTCGGGCATCTCATCATCCGTCTTCACCTGTCACTTTCCACGTATGGTCTCTCGTCAGTATCCGCTCGCAAGAAGCAGGCACCAGGATGGCGTCCTCGCCTAATGTCATGTTCTCGGATGCATCCGGCAACAACAATCTTCGTCTGCCCTCGAATATGTCCGCGAGAAATCCGTCCGTCAATTCGTAACCTATTATTGGTGTACCCTTAGCCGGCTTCATGTAAACGTCCGAAACTTCGCCCAGCCGCTCGCCCTCCACCGTGAACACGGGCATATCCTTCAACCGGACGACGCCGGTCTGGAACGTTCTCAACAGCGACTTGCCGCTGACCGCCTTGATGTCCGCGTCGCCGCGCACGAGCAAAGCGTCCGCGCCGCAATGAGCGACGTGTTCCCACAGGATGACTTTGGGCCTCTTGCGAAATCCGGATCTGGCATTCTTGTCGAGCACGACGCCGACCAAATTCCAAAACTCGTCGAACCATAGATCCTTGACCTTGCCGACCGCTTTGCCGCTATCCAGCAACACCGTCGTGCCGATGATCGCTTGCGCTTGGATCATGAGGGACTCCTTACGATTTCCGGTCCCTGTTAACTATTACGCAGGCGAGCCGAAATGGTTGCAGTCATTTTTGCCGTTTTGTCGGCTTCTTCCCTAGTATTGCCCAAACCGAAGCTAAATCGCACGGCCGACGACACTTTTTCCGAAGAAAGGTTCATCGCCGACAGCACGTGGGACGGTTTGAGCGATCCCGAGTTACACGCCGAGCCTCCGGACGCGGCGATGCCCGCCAGGTCAAGATTCATCAGCATGCTCTCCGAAGAGACGCCGGGGAAGCTGACGTTCAGAATATGCGGCAATCTGCGAACCGGATGGCCGTTGACGGCGAAACCGTCCGATCCCAAGCTCGTCTCGAGTCGGCGAATGAACGCTTCCCGGATGCTTTCGGTATGCTCCCGCCGCGCTTGCCGTTCGGCAATGGCGATTTCCGCGGCTTTGGCGAATGCGGCAATGCCCGCGACGTTCTCCGTGCCGGCCCTGCGGCTTCTTTCCTGGGATCCCCCGTATAGGAGCGGCTGGAAAGGCGTGCCCTTCCTAGCGTAAAGAAGACCGACGCCCTGCGGTCCGTTGATCTTGTGCGCGGACAAAGTAAGCAAGTCTATCGGCAGCTGGTTCAGATCAAAGTCGACATAACCGAACGCTTGCACGGCGTCGACGTGCATGACCGCTTTATAAGTGCGAGCCCACTGTCCGATATCGGCGTAAGGCTGTAACGTACCCGTCTCGTTGTTGCCCGCCATGACGCTGACGACCGCGGTGTTCTCGCCGATCGCCGCTTTCGCATCTTCCATGGACACGATTCCGTCCGAATCGACGGGCAGCACGGTCAGCTCGAATCCGTCCGCCTCGAGCTTGCGGCACGCGTTCAGCACGGCGTGATGCTCGACCGCCGTCGTCACGATGCCGTTCTTGCCTTTCTTGCGTTGGGCGTATGCGGCGCCGAACAAAGCGGTATTGTCGCTCTCCGTTCCGCTACCCGTGAACACGAGCTCCGACGCCGAGACGTTCAGCCTTTCGGCGAATACGTCCCTGCCCGCCGTCACCCGTTCCCTCGCCTCGCGACCGCGGGCGTGAAGGCTGGAAGGATTGCCGGGTCCTGCTTCCGCCGCTTCCGCGTATGCGCGAATCGCTTCGGGATGCATGGCGGTCGTGGCCGCGTGGTCGAAATAAATCGATTCCATGCCTTGCACCTTCCTGTAAGGAAGTTCAAAAAGTCCGCTTTTGATCACGGCGCTGTCCAAGGGAGCCTATTCGGCGTCGAATCTTGAATGCTGCGGGATCTTCCGGCTCTCGCGTAGGTTCGCCTACGCTCCGATCCTCATCCCCCGCATCATCCAAACTTCTCGGTGCTGAAAATCGAACTTTTTGAACAGGATTTAATTTTAGATATAAAACATATAATTATCGTGCTTCTCCGCGCCTTTGAACGTGATCAGATCGTTGAGAGTGGTCGAATCGAGCACTTCGGCGATACTGTCGCGGATGCGAAGCCACAAATCGCGCTTGGCCGGATCGTCTTCTTCGGTGAAGTCTACCGGGCTAATCGGCCCTTCCAAGATACGGATGACGTCGCCGGAGGAGATCGTTTCGGGTTCCTTGGAAAGAATATAGCCGCCGTAAGCGCCCCTGACGCTCTTGACCATACCCGCGTTGCGAAGCGGGGCGATCAGTTGTTCCAAATAGTGCTCGGAGAGCCCGTTCTTCTCCGCGATGCTTTTTAACGAAATCGGCCCTTCGCCGAACTTGGCCGCGAGTTCCATCATGATCGTTAAGCCGTAGCGGCCTTTTGTCGAGATTTTCAAAAAAACACCTGCTTTCGCTGTGTCCAATGGAGGGTATCCCCATATTAAATCTATGTTATCACATCTATTTCTTTTTTGGTCAAAAAAAACGTGACATATTCATGATGATGACGTCCCGAAGTGAGAAATGCGCGCGATTATGCTAAAATAGTACCACGATTCCGGACCCGCCCGGATCGATGACGAGTATGCTCCTAGAAATGCTTCGTGATCATAAGCGGACTTTTTGAACTACCTCTACAAGGAGAGATCAGCCATGCATATAGATGAATCATTGCTTCCCGATTACTCGGACCGTTTCCCCGATCCGTCCAAGGTTCGCGTCGTCGTCGGCATGTCCGGCGGCGTCGACTCCTCCGTCACGGCGCTGCTGCTCAAGCAGCAAGGCTTCGACGTCATCGGCGTCTTCATGAAAAACTGGGACGACACCGACGAGTTCGGCGTCTGCACCGCGGAGGAAGACGCTGAAGACGTCCGCAGGGTGTGCAACCAGATCGGCATCCCTTACTACACCGTCAATTTCGAAGGCGAGTACCGCGACAAGGTTTTCGAGTACTTCCTCGAAGAGTACCGGCGCGGCCGGACGCCGAACCCGGACGTCATGTGTAACCGAGAAATCAAGTTCGGCGAATTCCTGCAGAAGGCGCTGGAGCTCGGCGCGGAAGCGATCGCCACCGGCCACTACGCCCGCGTCTCGCTGACGGACGGGCGCTACGAGCTGAAGCGCGGCGTTGACAACAACAAGGACCAGACGTATTTCCTTCACGCCTTGAACCAGTCCCAGCTGTCGCGCGCGATGTTCCCGATCGGCCATCTGAACAAGCCTGACGTTCGCCGCATCGCGGAGGCCGCCGGACTGGCGACGGCCAAGAAGAAGGATAGCACGGGCGTCTGCTTCATCGGCGAGCGCAACTTCAAGGAATTCTTGAGCCAATACTTGCCGGCCAAGCCCGGCAATATGGTCGATCTCGTATCCGGCGAAGTCAAAGGGCGCCATGACGGGCTCATGTACTATACGCTCGGCCAGCGGCAAGGACTCGGCATCGGCGGCTCCGGCAACGGCGAGCCGTGGTTCGTCGCCGGCAAAGACCTCGAATCGAACACGCTAAGCGTCGTGCAAGGCGACGCGCACCCGAGCCTGTTCTCCGTCGCGCTCACGGCGACGGGCGTGAATTGGATCGCGCCCGAGCAGCCTTCCGCCACGTTCCGCTGCGTCGCCAAGTTCCGCTACCGTCAGCCGGATCAAGGGGTGACGGTCGTCCCGCAGGCGGACGGCACGTGCCGTATCGAGTTCGACGCTCCGCAGAAGGCGGTTACGCCGGGCCAAGCGGTCGTCTTCTACGAAGGCGACGTCTGCCTTGGCGGCGGCACTATCGACAAAGTGCACATGCTTGAACCGGCCATTTCCTGATTTACCGACAGCCTAAGGAGGGAACCATTCTCATGGTCCCCTCCTTTTCATTTATACGCCCCTTTTGTTGCCCCATAGCCAAGCGTGAAGCTGCGGCAACACGCGAACTTCGCTCCATTCCGCCGAGCTTGTCACGGTTTCGACGAGCCATTCGTAGCGGCGCATCAGCCGGCGAACCAACGAATCGGCATCCTGTTCCTTGACGTCGTCGTTTCCGGACTGTAGGAAGAACGTTACCCCGGGATAACGCCGGTGCACCTTCCACGCATATCGCAGATCGGTCTCGTCGAACACGACGACTTTCAGGCTGAACGCGCGGTGCCCCGCCTGACGCAACTTCTCGATCACCGCGTCCAATACGTCCCAATCCGTTTCCATCCCGGAACTGGGAGGCTTCGGCGACAGCGTCAGCTCGTCGATATTCAAGAACCAATCCTGCCAGCGGCTCCCTTGCGTCTCGAGCGCGACCGCCTTCCCGTCCGCGCGCAGAAGGTCGACCAGTTCTCCCAGATGCGTCAGCAGCGCGGGATTCCCGCCGGATAGCGTCACGTGCGAGAAAGCCGCTTCCCCCGCCGCGGAGCGCAACTCCGCTTCTACGTCCGCCGCGGAAAGCATCCGGATTTGATCCTTGCCCGTACCGTCCCAGGTAAAAGCAGAATCGCACCATTTACAGCTATAATCGCATCCGGCCGTGCGAACGAACATCGTCTTGCGCCCGATGACCATGCCTTCGCCTTGCACGGTCGGACCGAACACTTCGAGCACGGGAATCCGCTTAGCTTCCGCCATGAGCTTTGCCCCCGATTCCCGCTTCGATGCCCGGGCGGTATATCACGTAGCTCGTAGGCGTCTCGCGCAGAAACACTTGAATGCATCGCGCACGGGTTCCCATTCCGTCCAGATGCGCCTGAACGATCTCGCATACGACCCGCGCCGCGTTCTCCGTCGTCGGGTAACGCAGCGGATCCTCGTCTCCGAACCACGCTCCGTGATCGTTTAACGAAGAGTGGTCGAACCGGCCGTGAACCAGTTTCTTAATGACCGAGAAATCGACCAAAAACCCGGTGTCGTCCAGTTCGTCGCCCGCGATCGTCACGTTGGCGAAGTACGTGTGTCCGTGCATTCGGCTGCAAACGCCCGCTTTATCGCTGGGGATGTAGTGGGCCGCCGCGAATTGCATATCCTTGTTGAGCTCGTAACGGTAAGGATGGGCGACGGAAGGATAAATTTGTTGAATCATACCCGTCTTCCCTCCCGCTTCGCCTGTTCGTATTCCCGCAAGCCCCGCGCCCGAAGCACGCACGCCGGACATTCGCCGCAGCCGTTCGCGACGACGCCCTCGTAACAAGTCAGCGTCCGCTCCCGCACGTACTCGTACGCGCCGAGATCGTCGGCGAGCTGCCATGTCTGCGCCTTGTTCAGCCACATGAGCGGGGTATCCAATACGAATTCGTAATCCATTGCCAAATTCAGAGTCACGTTCAACGATTTCACGAAGACGTCCCGGCAATCCGGGTAACCGCTGAAATCGGTCTGGCATACGCCGGCAACGACGTGGCGCGCGCCGATCTGCTTCGCCACGATAGCCGCGAACGAGAGAAACAGCAAATTGCGTCCGTCGACGAAAGTCGTCGGCAATTCGCCTTCCGCCTGTTCGATCGCGATATCCGAACGGGTAAGCGCATTGGGGGCAAGCTGCCCGAGCAGCGACATGTCGAGCACGTGCTGCTTTACGCCGAGATCCGCCGCGATCTTCGCCGCGACTTCTACCTCCAGCTTATGGCGCTGGCCATAGTCGAAAGTCACGACCTCTATATCGTCGAAACGTTGCCGCGCCCAGAACAAACATGTCGTGCTGTCTTGACCTCCGCTGAACACGACGATCGCCTTATTCGGTTTCATGATCGATTTTCCTCCTCTTGCGAACGCGAAAAAACGGCACCAAGGAGATGCCGTTTCCTTAGTTTTTTATAGAGGGTGTCGCTAAAACCTCTCCCGCTTGCCGGCATGCGCCGGAAAACGGAGTTATATGTTGTTATTTACATTGTAGATGTTGCCGTTCGTAATGGCAACCTCGTCTATTCGGCCCGATTATTCGTCGCCGAACTCGATGTTGTGATACACGTCCTGTACGTCGTCGTTGTCGTCGAACGCGTCCAGCATCTTAAGAAGCTTATCCGAGTTCTCCCCTTCGACCGCGATCGTGTTCTGCGGCAGCCATTGCACGCTCGCCGATTCGAACATGTAACCGCCGGCGTCGAGCTTGGTCTTCACGTCGAGGAAATCCTCGGTCGCGGTCAGAATCTCGAAGCTATCTTCTCCCGCGACGACGTCTTCGGCGCCAGCATCTAACGCTTCCATGATAACGGTGTCCTCGTCCTTGTCCAAGTCTTCGCGAGAGACGACGAGCAGTCCCTTATGATCGAACATGTAGGACACGCTGCCGGACTCGCCCATGTTGCCGCCGCGCTTGTTGAAGATCGCGCGCACGTCGGCCGCCGTGCGGTTGCGGTTGTCGGTCAGGCACTTCACCATGATGGCGACGCCTCCCGGTCCGTATCCTTCGTAGATGATTTCCTCGTAATCGACGCTGTCCGCACCGCCGGCGGCTTTCTTGATCGCTCTTTCGATATTGTCCGCCGGCATCTGGATGGCGCGCGCGCTCGCGATCGCGGCTCTCAGTCCGGAATTGGCTTCCGGATTCGTGCCGCCCCTGCGGGCTTGGACGTAAATTTCGCGGCCCAGCTTCACGAAGCGGTTGTTTTTGGCTTGGTCGGCTTTTCCTTTGCGTCCGGCGAAAAGCTTGAATTTTGGCATAACGATTAACCCCCGGCAAACGTATGGAATCATGAATTGCACTCATGTTGAACAATCTTGAAGTAGTTTAACATTCCGACTAGGGCACGGTCAAAGCATCGACAAGAAAACCCCCGGCGCGAGCCGAGGGTTCCATCTCTAGTTCGTGATATGAGAATAAGCCGGAGCTAGGCTCGACTTACAGTTTAACCACGTTAGAAGCTTGAGGACCGCGATTGCCTTGCGTGATTTCGAATTCAACCGCTTGGCCTTCTTCCAATGTTTTGAAGCCGTCGCCTTGGATGGCGGAGAAGTGAACGAATACGTCGTTGCCGTCCTCGATAGAGATGAATCCGTAACCTTTTTCCGCGTTAAACCACTTAACTGTTCCTCTCAAATGAAAAACCTCCTAAAATCTCGCCGTCAGTCGGCGAATAAAATAATTATAACCGAAATTACCTACATCTGCAATATATCCAAGCGTTCTCCCGCGCGGGTTACGAGCGTTTCTTGGCCAGTCTGAGCACGCGGCTGCGAACGGGCGTGAACGGTAATTCCGTCGGCAAAAACTCGGCGTCCGCCAGTCCTTTCAGCTCCTCCAGCATGTCGTCTAGAAACGCGCAAGGCTCCCATCTGAGCGACACGAGAGGATAGATCCTCAGCTCGCCGCCCGGCTTCAGCACGCGCAACAATTCGGCGATCGCTTCCGCGTGAAACGCTTGGCCGAACGACTCCGCGTACAGGAACAAGAAATGGCTGCACGTCGCCAGCGCGAACGTTCCGTCCTCGAAAGGCAGCCGGGGCAGCGACGCGGCGACGTATTTGGTACGGTCTTCCCGGAAATGCGCGGCGAACAACTCAAGCGAGTTCTCTCTCATCGAGCGATGCGCCGCCGGGGAACCGTAGAAGCTCCAGTCGAAGTTGCCCGCCATGGCGGCGATCTTCGCCGACGACGTTACGATTTCTTCGCGGGCGGCCGCTATCACGTCTTCCGTCATGCCTTCGTAGTAAGGGTCCGCCGCGATCGCCGGCACGCCCTTCGCGTTCAGGCGGGCGACGAACGAAGAGGCGCCTCCCGCGACGTCCAGCACCGGTCCCGTCCCGATCGTCTTCTCCGTCAACCCGAACATCGCGACGTATTCTTCGTACGATCTGCAAGTCGAGGCGACCCCCGTCTGCGGATATTCGGGAATTACGGCTTTGAATTCGTTGTTCATGTTCGATCTGCTCCTCTCGTCTCGTCAATCTGATCTCGGCTCTTCTCGTCTCGTTCCGTGAATCCGAATCGTCCCCGTCCGTAACGGATCGGAAAAGATTGAAAGTAGAATCCCATATTCTTCACGGGTTTGTCAACCTTATTTTCCCAGCCCCGCATTGATTTATCGCGGCATCTCTTCTATGATGAAAAAAACGGCAATGAGCCGACAACAGGAGAGTATCATGTTCGCCAAACATACCGTCTACAAGCACGACCACTACAATATGCTGACAGTAGAAGTCCAAGGCAAAACGCTCGTCGTCCGGGAAATTTCCGATCAATGGGGCGAAACGTGCCACAAGTTCGTCAGCCGTCCGGAATTGATGGATTGGGCGACGAAGAGATTCGCTCCGAACGACTTCCCCGACGGCGAAGAAGGCCTTCGCGCGGCGATGGAGAAATTGAAAAGCATCTAGCCCCACTACAACGCCCATTCGTCCGACAGGAGGAACTCGCGCATCATGAACAACGACGCGAATATTATTTTCATTATCGCTTCCTTCGGGCTAGCGGTCGTCCTCATCCTGATGAGAGAACGGATCCCGGAATCGATGCGCCGCTCGATGGCGATCTTGTCGCTGGTCCTCGTCGCGTTCGCCTTCTTCTTGATCGTCTATAGCTTCTTCAATATAGGCGCTTAAGGATATCCCGCTAGGACATACTACTCCGGTACCTTATCCGCGTACCGGAGGCCGAACATGAAACTGCAAGCCATACGCGTGGCCGCCTTTACGGCGGCCGCGATTCTTCTATCCGCGACGGCGTCCGATTTCGGAAAACCGGCCGCGCCCGCATGGGCCGCCCCTTCCTCCGAACGAGCCGGCGAGACTCTATCCAGGAGAGTGAACTTACCGATGAGCCAAGTGACGAAAAGATCCGAAGTGCCTAACGAGTACCGCTGGAAACTGGAAGACCTTTACCCGAACCAAGCCGCATGGGACGCCGAATTCAAGAAGGTCAAGCAACTGGCCGGGGAAATTGCCGGCTATCAGGGCAAGTTGAAAGACGCGGCCTCCATCGCGCGATGCTTCGCGCTCGACGACGACGTTTCCTTATTGACGGAACGCCTCTACGTCTTCGCGAACATGCGGCATCACGAGGATACCGCGGAGCCTTCCTATCAAGCTCTCTCCGAGAAATCCAAGAAGCTCAGCGTCGAAGTCGGGGAAGCGACCTCTTTTATCACGCCGGAAATTCTCAGCCTGTCCGAGGAGCAATTAACCGGGTTGATCGCGGAGCCCGATCTCGCCAAATACAAGCGCACGCTCGAAGAGATGCTTCGCCAGAAGCCTCACGTCCTCTCCAAGAACGAGGAATCGCTGCTCGCGCAAGTCGGCAACGTCTCTCAAGCGCCGAGCACGATCTTCGGCATGCTGAACAACGCCGATCTCAAGTTCCCGAAAGTCAAGAACGAGAAAGGCGAAGAAGTCGAACTGACGCACGGCCGCTACATACAGTTCCTGGAAAGCAAAGACCGCAACGTCCGCCGGGAAGCGTTCAAGGCCATGTACGACACTTACGCCAAATGGAAAAACACGCTCGCGTCGACGCTCAGCGCCAACGTGACGAAAAACCTTTTCTATTCGAAAGCGCGCAAATATCCTTCCACTCTCGAAATGTCGTTGTTCGGGGATAACATTCCCCAGTCCGTCTACGACAATCTCATCTCGACGATTCACGAGTTTCTGCCGCTCATGCACCGTTACATGGACTTGCGCAAGAAACTGCTGAAGCTCGACGAGCTGCACATGTACGACTTGTTCGCTCCTCTCGTCGAGGAATTCGACATGGAGATCGCTTACGAACAAGCGAAAGAAAAAGTGTACGACAGCTTGACCCCGTTGGGCGAAGATTATCGCAAAGTGCTCAAAGAAGGCTTCGACTCCGGCTGGATCGACATTTACGAAAACGAAGGCAAGCGGAGCGGCGCGTACAGCTGGGGCGCGTTCGGCACCCATCCGTACGTGCTGCTGAACCACAACGATAACCTGAACAGCATGTTCACGTTGACGCACGAGATGGGACACGCGCTGCACTCGTATTACTCGGACCATAACAACGAGTATCGCGACGCGCAATATACGATTTTCCTCGCGGAAGTCGCGTCCACGCTGAACGAAGCGCTCCTGATGGACTACTTGCTCAAGCGTTCGACCGATCCGAAGGAAAAAATGTACTTGCTGACGTATTACGCGGACCAATTCCGCACGACGGTGTTCCGCCAGACGATGTTCGCCGAGTTCGAGAAAATCATCCACGAGAAGGCGGAGCAAGGCGAGGCGCTTACGCCGCAGGAGCTTAGCGAAATCTATTACGGCTTGAACGTGAAATATTACGGCGACGGCATGGTCGTCGACAAGGACATCGAGATGGAATGGGCGCGCATCCCCCATTTCTACAACAGCTTCTACGTGTATAAATACGCGACGGGCTTCTCCGCCGCGACGAGCTTCTCGAAGCAAATCCTCGACGAAGGCGAGCCCGCCGTCGAACGTTACCTCGGCTTCCTGAAGAGCGGAGGAAAAGATTACTCGATCAATATCCTGAAGAAAGCAGGCGTCGATATGAGCACGCCGGAGCCGATTCGCCAAGCGATGAGCGTATTCAAAGGTTTGATCGAGCAAATGGAGCAATTGACGAAATAATCGTCCGCGATTGCATGGGAGCAAGCTTCGGACGTACGCCGGGGAGGAATCGAAAATGACTGACGAAATGGAAATGGATTTGGAATCGCTGAAATATCCGATCGGGAAATTTAGCTTCGATGCGGAATCGTTCCCCGCGGAGAGGCAACAACGAATTGATGAGTTGGCGGAGACGGCTTCGAGATTGCGCGCCGCGGTCGCGGGCTTGACCGCCGAACAGCTCGATACGCCGTACCGTCCGGGCGGCTGGACGGCGCGCCAGGTCGCCCACCATATCGCCGACGCTTCGATGAACGGCTTCATGCGCGCCAAGCTTGCCTTGACGGAAGAGAAGCCGCTTATCAAGACGTTCGAGGAGAACTTGTGGGTCGATCTGCCCGACACCGCCAAGTTGCCCGTAGAGCCCTCGCTGCGCATGCTGGAAGGCATCCACGAGCGGCTGGACGCGCTGCTGCGCTCCTTGCCGGAGGAAAGCTTCGCGAAGGGCTTCCAGCACCCGGCGACGGGCTATAACACGCTCGACAGGCTCGTCGCCTACTTCTCTTGGCACGGCAAGCACCATGCGGCGCATATTACGTCGTTGCGCGAACGCAACGGCTGGTAACGAACAATTGTTATAACGAAAAGAGGTCCCATTGCAACTGTAGAGGGGACCTCTTTCGTTTGTTCAAAGGCGCCGTAAGCAGCTCTACGCTACTATCGCGTCCCCCCATAAAGTTACAGTACCAAGATTGCCCGCCAAGCTTGAACCCGGTCTTCGAGGTTGCGGTAATCCTTCGTCGGGATGGGGCTCGTCGACGGCATGCGGACGACCCGGCGGCTTGCGATCTCGGGATCGTCGCCGAAATGCTTCGTCAGCTCCGCGTACGACTTCGTGCCGTTGCAGACGATCGCCCGGATGCCCGGATACTCGGTCAGCAAACCCGGCACGTCGTTCGGTATCGCCCGCGTAATGTCGCTGTCGAGGCTTCCGGGCCTGTCGCAGCTTGCGATGACATCCCATAGCGCGATCCCGTTGCCGAGCGCGAACCGGAGCCTGTCATCGTAGACGTCGTCTACGTCCCTCCCTTCCCCGTACAACGCATATAGAATCCGCCACATGTAGTTACGCGGATTGCCGTAGTATTCGTAGGCTCTCAGAGATGCCGCCCCCGGCATGCTTCCCAAGACGAGCAGCCGGGACGCCGAGTCGATCAGCGGCGGAAACGAATGAACGAGCACGTTGAATGTCCCTCCCGATCTTTCTCATCTTCTCCCGTTATAACACAAGAAAGCGCCGTCCCCCAAATCGGGGACGACGCCTGGAATCGTAAGCGGCAATGGCGAACGTCGAGATCAACCTTTGACGCTGCCCGCCGTAATGCCTTCGATGATTTGTTTCTGCAGGAACGCGTACAGGACAAGAACCGGCAATACGCTGAATACGATGCCCGTGCTGATGAGCGCGTAGTTCGTCTGGTACGCGTCGCGGAATCCGACCATGCCGGTAGGCAGCGTGCGAAGCGCGTCTTTGCTGATGAAGAAGTTGGCGAGCAAGTATTCGTTCCAGTTACCGAGGAAGTTGATGATGAATACGGTGACGAGCGCCGGCAACGTCAACGGCAGAATGATGCGCGCGAACAGCCCCGCGGCGCTGAGACCGTCGATGATCGCCGCTTCCTCCAGCTCGTTCGGAATCGACTTCATGAACGCCGAGATCAACAGCACGCTGAACGGAAGAGCGCCCGCCGTGTACGGCCAGAACAAAGCCCAGTGCGTGTTCAGGATATTCAGCTTGCTAACGAGGAAGTATTGCGCGATGAACAGGCCGTTAGCGGGAATGAGCATGCTGAACAAAATCGCTTGGTAGATTAATTTGCTCGACAGACGGAATCTCATCCGGGTCAAGGCGAACGAAGTGCCCGCTGCGATCAGGACGCCGACGACGGCGGACGAAAGACCGATGTACGCGCTATTGAGAAAATAGGTGTCGATTTTCGCTTGGGTCCAGGCTTTCGAATAGTTCTCGAAATAAAGCGATTTCGGCAATGCGAACGGCGCTTGCGAAATTTCGACGTTGCTTTCCTTCAGGGACGAGAAGATGACGAACACGAAAGGAAAGAGAATGATGACGACATAGATCATCAGAACGATATGGGGCAACGACTTTCCGAGAGTTCCGCGCATCAGTATTCAACCCTTTCCGACTTACCGAGCGTAAGCTGATAGATGGCGGTAAGCACGAGAGCGAACGCGAAAATGATGATCGCGAGAGCCATCCCGTAGCCGTATTCGCCGTACTTGATCGCTTTGTTGACCATGATGGAAGCCATGACCTCCGTAGATCCCGCGGGACCGCCGTTCGTCATGACGAGCACGACGTCGACGACCCTCATCGCGCCGGCGATCGAAAGCATGACGACGACGGAGATGATCGGTTTGATAAGCGGCAAAGTCAAATACCAAGCGCGTTGCGGCGCCGTCGCGCCGTCGATGGCCGCGGCCTCGTCGATATCCTTCGGAATCGCCAAGATCGCCGCCAAAATCAATACAATATAGAAACCGACCCACTGCCACGCGTTCGTGATCAGAATCGCTTTCATCGCCCATTTCGACTCGGCGAGCCAATAGATCGGCTCCATTCCGAAGAACTTAAGGAACGCAGCGATCGGTCCGATGTCCGGATCATAGATAAAACCCCACAAAATCCCGATGACGGACGTGGAAAGGATGGACGGCACGAATACCGTCGTCTTGTACAAGCCTGCGAATCTTTTCACGTTGCTGATGAGCAGCGCGCAAACGATGATGACCGGTACTTGCAGAATGACCGAGAATAACAGGAAATACATGTTGTTCCAGATGGCGACGTGGAATTGATCGTCGCTGAACGCTTTGGTGAAATTATCGAAGCCGATAAACTTGGCCGGATTCAAACCATCCCAGTCCGTGAATGCGTAAAATACGGAGGAAAACATCGGGTACAGGAAAAACAGTCCGTAATGCGCGATCGTCGGAATAACGAACATTAAGTATACAGCGGGATTTTTTAGTGTATTTTTCATGGTTCCTCCCCCACTAATGGCCAAGAAGGTCCAGCCATTGGCTGGCGGACCTCCTCGCCAAACTTCCTAACCTGTTATTACTTCTTGTTTTCCGTTTCTTGAATCTTTTGGAGCGCGTCGCCTACTTCTTGGGCTTTCGCTTTGCCTGCGATCAATTTTTGCAATTGAAGCTCGGTTTCGCTGTATACGGGCTTTTGAGCGATGGCATCGAAGTGAACGAACGTCGTTCCGGCTTTGCTCATGACGTCGAGTACTTGTTTAACGATCGGATCCGTTACTTGAGCCAAGGACTCGTCGGACAGCTTCATGGAAGGAAGCACGCCGTCGTCGATCAAACCGCGAAGTTGCATTTCGTCGCTGTACAGGTGTTTGATGAAGCCTTTGACCGCCGCAAGCTCTTGATCGTTCAGATCGGAAGAGAAACCGTATCCGTTCGAGTAGTTCGCGTTGAGGGATGTTTGGTCAGCCGCCGCGTTCGGAAGGGCGGGAAGAGCGACGAATGCCACTTTGCCGGCCAGGGTAGCCGCTACCGCGCCTTCTTTGAACGCGGACGAACGCCAGCTTCCGTCGAACATCATGCCGGCTTTGCCGGCGGCGAAGTCGTTGAGCATGTCGTCGTACGTTTTGCCCAGCTCGCCTTTCGTGAAGTAACCTTTTTTAACCCAATCTTCGTACAGGGCGTAGCCCGCGACGACTTCCGGTTGGTTCCATTTCGCTTCGCCCGTTACGATGCCGTTCGGGAATCCGTTCGCGTAACGGCCGATGAGCGTGTTAACGAGCATGTTCGGTACCCAACCCGCTTGGGAGCCCATCGCGAAAGGCGTGATTCCTTTTGCTTTCAGAGCGTCGGCAGCTTTGATCAGGTCGTCCCACGTCGTAGGAGCGTTTAAGCCGTTTTGCGTGAACAGCTCGGTGTTGTAGAATACGCCTTCCACGGAACCGCCGATCGGCAAGCCGTAGATTTTGCCGTCCAACGTGAATTGGCCGAAGACGTTCAGGAACTTGTCTTTGATGCCCAATTCGTCGAGGATCGGAGTCAGGTCGAGCAAACGACCCGCTTTCGCGTATTTCAGAGCGTCCGCGTTACCGCCGAACAAGTCGAAAATTTTCGGAGGGTTGCCGGCTGCCATTTCGGCAGGCAGCTTCGTGAAGCGGTTGACCGCGTCTTCCACGCCGTCGAGTTCGAATTTCAGGCCGGGGACTTCGCTTTCCGTTTTCTTGACGACTTCGTCGAGAATCGCTTTGCGGAATTTTTGCGGTTCGCCGATTTGGATATGGCGAAGGGAAACCGTGAACGGTTCCGCTGCCGCAGGATCGCTCGCGGATGCTGACGGCGAAGCGCTAGGAGAAGCGCTTGGCGATGCTGCTGGAGATGCGTTGCCGTTGTTGTCGTCCTTGCCGCAAGCGGCCAGAACTGTCGACATGGCGAGAAGCATGGTTAGAGCGACTTTGAAATTCTTTTTCACTCGGTAGACCTCCCAAAGATATTTGATTTTGTTTGTTGCTTGCACCCTAATTGTAAGAGCAAATTCCGTCAAAGTAAGGGAGTCAAACAACTAACGGAGGGATAAGATCATCTTTAAGCGGTAGTTCAAAAAGTCCGATGATGATCACGAAGGATTTCGGGATGCTTTTTCGACGTCGAATCTTGAATTCAGCCGGGACTTCCGGTTCTCACGTAGGTTTACCTACGCTCCGATCCTCATTCCCTAGCTTCTTTCAACCTTCTCGGTGCTGATCACCGATCTTTTTGAACTTTCAATACATTTTCCCCCTCCATCCGGTTATGCGCTAGAACTTATTTTGCGAAAAGCGAAAAACCCTCTTGCAAAAAACTAATGATATTAGTTATTATGATAACAAGGATAGTAAATGGAGGCGATCGAAAGATGTTGAAACATTCGTGGGGTAAAACGACTCAACTGCAATTTTTGCCGAAGCTGTTTCCGATCAATTGTTATCTCGTCGAGGAAGACGACGGCTTGACGCTGATCGACGCGGGTATGCCCTTCGCGGCCAAAGGAATCGAGGAAGCGATTCGGGCGACCGGCAAACCGCTCGTGCGCATGCTGCTGACGCACGCCCACGACGATCACATCGGCGCCGTCCCTTACTTGAAGGAACGCCACCCCGAAGCGCGCGTCGGCATCTCCCGCCGGGACGAATCCCTTCTTCGCGGCGACCTCTCGCTGCTTCCCGGCGAAGCCCAGACTCCGATCAAGGGCAGCGTGCCGAAGAAAACTCCTTTCCAAGCGGACTTCCTGTTCGGCGACGGCGATGTTATCGGTTCCCTCCGAGCGATCGCGACGCCGGGACATACGCCGGGCCACTTCGCTTTCTATGAACCGGAAGGTCGCGTACTGATCGGGGGCGACGCGTTCCAATCGAAGGGCGGATTCGCCGTCTCCGGCACGATAAAGTGGAAATTTCCTTTCCCCGCGCTCGCGACATGGCATGCGGCGACCGCGATCGAAAGCGCCGTTCGCGTTCGCGAGCTCGATCCGGCCGTCCTGTTGGTCGGTCATGGTCCCGCCGTCGAACAACCCGCCGATGCCATCGACCGGGCCGTTCGCAAGGCCGAAAAAAGCTTGAAAGAGAGGAAAACCGGATGAGGGCGGGCGTCACGACTGAAACCGTCATCACCGCTGCGGCGGACATCGCGGATCGCGAAGGCTGGGATCAGATTACCCTCGCCAACGTGGCCGGCCATCTCGGCATTCGCACCCCGTCGCTCTACAATCATGTCGGCGGCCTTCCCGACCTGCGCCGGAAGCTCTCCGTTCACGGGGCGAACTTGCTGTACGATTCGCTCGCGGACGCGGCGATCGGACGATCCGGCGAGCAGGCGCTGACCGAGGTGGGAAAGGCTTACGTCGACTTCGCCCGGAGGCGGCCGGGACTCTACGAAGCGATGAACCGGACGGACGACTCGCGTCCGGAACAATTCGATCTCGCCGCTGAACAGACGCTCCGGCTGATCGTCCGTTTGATGGAGCCTCTCGGCGTCGGCCCTGACGATTACGTGCCGGCCGTGCGGGGTCTTCGAAGCATGTTTCACGGTTTCGCGTCCCTCGAATCGATGGGCGGATTCAGAATGGACGAAGACGTCATGGATAGCGTCGTCAAGGCGATTACGATCTACTTGAAGGGGTTACGCAAAACCGACGTCACGTAGGTTTGCCTACGCTCCGATCCTCATTCCCTAGCTTCTTTCAACCTTCTCGTCGCTGAAAATCGAACTTTTTGAACACGCGCCAATAACGGCGTTTCCCTCCCGGGGAACGCTGTTTTTTTGCGCGCGTTGCAGGATTCGACAAAATCTCGCCGAATAACATTTTTGAATAGGTAGCGCGAGGAGTGGGAGCCTTTGTTCAAGAATGAATTGTCGTCCGAAGATTTGCTTCGGATCATATTCAAATATACGGCGAAAATCGCCAGCGAAAGAAGCTTGAACTCGGTGCTCGTCTTCATGGCGGACATGGGACGGGAAATGATCCTGTCGGACCGTTGCACCGTCTGGCTGATCGACGTCGTTAGCGAGCAGTTGTACACGACGGTCGCCCACGGCGTAGACGAAATCCGCATCCCTCTCGGAACGGGACTCGTCGGCAGCGCGATCGCGACCGGGGAACCGATTATCATCGAAGACGCCTACAGCGACCCGCGGCACAATTCGGACAACGACCGCAAAACCGGATATCATACGAAATCGATTATCACCGTACCGTTCCGCAACAACGACGGGGAAATCATCGGCGCGTACCAGGCGATCAACAAGCTGACCGAGATCGGCTACTTTACTTCCCGGGATCTGGAGATGCTCACTCTTGCCGCTTCGTACGCCGGCAAATCGCTCGAGTCCGTCATGCTTCACCAGGAAATCATCGATACGCAGCGCGAAATCATCTTCACGATGGGCGAGATCGGCGAGATCCGCTCCACGGAGACGGGCAACCACGTCAAGCGCGTAGCCGAATATTCTTACATACTCGCTAGAGGCCTGGGCCTAAGCGCGACTGAAGCGGAAATGCTCCGGACGGCCTCCCCGATGCACGACATCGGCAAAGTCGCGATACCGGACGCGGTATTGAACAAGCCCGGCAAGCTGACGCCATCGGAATACGAGATTATCAAGTCCCACACGAAAATCGGTTACCAGCTGCTTAAGGGCTCCAAGCGCGAGTTGCTGCGCGCGGCGGCCATCGTCGCCGAGCAGCATCACGAGAAGTGGGACGGCACCGGTTATCCGCTCGGCCGCAAGGGCGAGGACATCCATATCTACGGCCGCATCACGGCCGTCGCCGACGTATTCGACGCCTTAAGCGCGGAACGGGTCTACAAGGCGGCTTGGCCCTTGGACAAAATAGAGAACTTGTTCCGCGAGGAACGGGGGCGCCACTTCGACCCGGCCATCGTCGACGTCTTCTTCGAGAAGCTGCCGAAGCTGCTCGAAGTCCGCGGCCAGCTGACCGACAAGGAGACCGATTAGGAATGAATCGGATCTTCGCACGCAAAAGGAGCGTTCCCCGCACGCGCGGACGAAACGCTCCTTTTTCATGTTAATAAGTTTCCACCGTCGATCTGCCGAGACTTTCCCCGTTCCACCATACGTCGAGCGAGTCCCCGTCGCTCAAGCTTCCGACGCCGGCCGGCGTCCCCGTATAGATCAAGTCTCCCGCCCCTAGCCCGTATCGCGTTCCGACGAAATCTACGATCCGCTGAAGGCCGAATACCATATCCTTGACATTGCCTCTCTGCGCTTCGGCTCCGTTCATCGTTAAGCCGAAATCGTGAGCCTCCATCCCGTTCTCGCCGGGAAACGGCAACCAACGGCCCAGCACGGCGGAGTTCCGGAAACCTTTGGCCGCAAGCCAAGGGTGGCCTTTCGCTTTAATAACGTCTTGAACGTCGCGCAACGTCAAATCGATCCCGACCGTGAAAGCGCCGATCAACTCGTCGCAAGCGATTCCCGACTCGTACGTCCGGCCGATCGCGAAGACGAGCTCCGCTTCGTAATGCACGCTTCCTTCAGACGCGGGTATGCCGAGTTTCCCGACGTCCATGCCGATCGCCGCGTGAGTCGGCTTCGTGAAAATCATCGGAGACGTCGGCACTTCGTTGCCGAGCTCCGTCGCATGCAAGCGGTAATTGCGCCCGACGCAATAAATGTTCCGAATATCGGACAAAGATAAGGCCGTCATGTCGATCATTGTTATTTCTCCCCGCGTACGGCCGCCTCCCAGCGGTCCGGATAATTCGTACACAATTGGAACGCTTCGGGCCGGCTCGCGAGCCGGCTCAAATCGCTGGCCGAGTTGACGGTCCACGCCATGACGTCGACGGATGCTTGCGTCGCCTTCGCGAGCAGCTCCTCGTTCAAATGATGAAAGCCGATCGACAGGAAATCCGCTCCCAAACTCTTGACCCGGTCGATCAGATCATTCGAGCCTTCGTCGACGATCAAGCCGGTACGAATCGTGCGGGACAGGCTTCTGACCTCTTTCAAAATATCGTCCTGGAACGACGTGATGACCGTGTCGTTCTCTCTTCCTCGCGATCGAATCGTCTCTACCGCTTTGGCGGCGAGAAGAGCCCGGTGGCCGTCGTCGCCTTTCAGCTCTACGTTCAGCCTGCACCTGCCCGCCGTCAAGTCCAACACTTCGCCGAGCGTCGGCACTTTTTCTCCGGAGAAGCCGGGATCGAACCAACTGCCGGCATCGAGGTTGCCGAGCTCCTTGGCCGTCTTCTCCCTAACCCGGCCATTCCCGTTCGTCGTCCGCTTCAGCTCGCCGTCGTGAATGACGACGGGAACGTCGTCTTTGGACAGGTGGACGTCCAGTTCGATCCAGTTCACATAAGGGAGAGCTATCGCCATTCGGAAAGCGGCCATCGTGTTCTCCGGCGCTTTGCCGGAAAAGCCGCGGTGAGCGACGCAAGGATGAAGCTTCTCTTTCGTCGTTTCGTCCATGATTCTCTCCCCCTTGGAGGGGAACCGGAAAGGCAAATTCGGCAGCCCCGACAACCAATATTTAATTTTTCGCCACAATGGCGCCGTCCTCCCCGACGGCCGCTCCGTACGAGAGCTCCGACAGTCGGGCGAGCAATGCCTTCCCTTCAGGCTCTTCCATCGGCGCAGGCTGGGATTGCTTCGCGAACATCGGCGCGAAACTCAGCTTGCAGGCGCCGTCCTTGTCGCATGCGGCGCTCAGCACGCCCGTCTCGCTCGTCTTCGGCGACGTCGTCGTCGAGAAGACGAAGTTGCCCAGACTGTAGGCGATCCACTTGCCTTTGTACGCTTCGAAACCTTGCAGAACGTGAGGATGGCTGCCGATGACCAGATCCGCCCCGGCGTCGACGAAACGATGCGCCAAATCGGTCTGATGCTCGACCGGTTTATCCGCTCTCTCGACACCCCAGTGGACCATGACGACGACGATATCGGCGTTCTCCTTCGCCTCCATGATCGCCTGAACGGCTCGCTGGGGAGAGTATGCCTCCGCCACGCCGGGATGATTGCGCTCGGCCTTCCAAGCGACTTCGGGAACGACGCGCGTCACGCTGACGAAACCGACCGTCGTACCGTTCTTCTCTATGTATGCGGGCGCGTAGGCCTCGCGGTCGTCGTTGCCCGAGCCCGCGTGCTGCAAACCCGCGTCGTCGAGCGCGTCCATCGTGTCGCTTAATCCGTCCCAGCCGTAATCCAGCGTATGGTTGTTAGCGAGGGAGAAGAAATCGAAGCCCGCGTTCTTCAGTTCCGGCACCGCTTCCGCGCTGCCGCGGAACACGAACTGCTTGTTCTCCGCCGGAATTCCCCGCTCCGAGATCGGCGTCTCGAGATTGCCGGCCGCGATATCCGCCGAAGAAAGCAACTCTTTCGCCTCCCGGAAAGGATAATCGTAGCCGTTGATCTTCATGAGCTCCAGCACCTTCGCCGCGGGTAGCACGTCTCCGACGAACGCGAGCTTGATCGCGCCGTCCGCCGAAGCCGGAGATGCCGACTCTTCGCCGTCGCCATTCTCTTCGGATGCCGGCCGACCGTCGTCGGAACCGGAGTCCGCCGGCGCGCTTCCGGACGGTTGAGGCGAAGATGTCGCCGCCGGTTCGCGGGAAGGGCCATCCGCGGCGCCGTTGCCGTCCTTCGACTTCCAAACGGCGATCGCTACGGCGACGATGGCGCAAAGCAAGATGCCGTTCAACGCGAGCAGCGCGCGCGTACGGTTCCGTTTTTTCGTTTTTTTCACGTTTAACGTCCGCGAACGCGAATAGGTCATGTGGCAAACCTTCCCTTTCGTCACTGTTCTCCTGTCCGCTATTATACATCAGAGGACAAGCAAAAAACACCTTCGGCGCGCAAAGACGCCGAAGGTGTTCATGCCGATGCGGTAGACCCATCCGTTCCCCCCGGTGCGATCGAGCCTCGCGATGAGGTTGCATGCGTTCGGGAGCGATGGCCGATTACGCTCTTGCGTATTCTCCTATCGTCACCGGCAGCTTCGCCGCGACGGGCAATTCGCCGGCGAGCACGCCTGCCAGCGCGCTCATCATGGCCGGCTTATTCTCGTAAGAGCACACGTACACTTCTGCTTCAGGAGCTGCGATCAGGTCGTACGGCGTTCTCATGGCCGCCCAGACGAACAAGTAATCGTCGCCGGCCGACAGTTCTCGGATGAGCGCTTGTTGTCCGGCGGAGAAGCCGGCGTCGTACGAAGCGAACACGACCGTGCGGCTCCCGCCGAGCGCGGAGCGGACGTCTTCGATTTCCTCCGCCGTAGGGTCGATGCCGATCCGAACTTCCGCGACGTCGTAGCCCATCGCCTGAAGTGCGGCTCCCAGTGTCCATTCCTGCCGGATCACTTCGATCACTTCCGTGCCGACACGCGCCTCCGTCCAGACGACGAGCGTCTTGCCGTCCTTGGACAACGGCAACCGGTCTCCGCCCTTGACGACGGTGACCGCGGATTCGCACAGCAGTCGCTGCACTTCTTCCGCGCGAGCCGGGTTCGTCGCGGGAACCGCGACGCCGAACAAGCCGCTCGATTGCTTCAGCTCCCATATTCTGCGGGCCGCTTCGTCGATCCGGGATTCCGGAATTTCGCCGGCCATGACCGCTTCGTGCACCGCTTCCAGCGCCGCCGTCTGGCGGACGGCGCGATGGCTGACGAGGATCAGATCCGCCCCGGCCTTGATCGCTTCTACCGCGCCGCGAGCGACGCCGATCGACTCGGAAATCGCGTTCATCTCCAAGCAATCGGTGACGATGACGCCTTCGAAGCCGAGCTGCTTGCGAAGCAAGCCGGTGAGGATGCGCTGGGACAGCGTCGCCGGAATGCCGCCCGGTTCGAACGCCGGAAACACGACGTGGGCCGTCATGATCGCGCCGACCTTCTCTTCGATCGCCTTGCGGAACGGCAGCAGCTCCACCTCGTTCAGCCGTTCGATTCCGTGCGAAACGGAAGGCAATTCGTGATGCGAATCCGCCGCCGTATCCCCGTGCCCGGGAAAATGCTTCGCCACCGCGACGACGCCTCCTTCCCGATAACCGTCGATCGCCTGTATGCCGAGCTCCGCGACGCGCGCTGGATCTTCTCCGAAGGAACGTACGCCGATAACCGGGTTGTTCGGGTTATTGTTCACGTCCAGGCAAGGAGCGAAATTCATGTTGATGCCGATGCCGCGCAGCTCCGCGCCCGACCACTTCGCCGCTTCGCGAGTCAATGCCGCGTTGTCGGCCGCCCCTTGCGCCATCGCGCCGGGCATGACGGTCACGCCTTCTTCCAACCGGACGACCATGCCGCCCTCTTGGTCGATGGCGATGAACAGCGGGTTCTCCGCCGCCGCCTGCAGCTTCGCGGAAAGCGCAGCGACCTGCGCCGCGTCCTTCACGTTCCTGCGAAAATAAATGATGCCGCCTAGCCCGTAGTCCCGGATCAAGTTCAGGATGTCGTCCGTCGGCTCCAGGCCGTCGAAGCCGCACATGAAGAGTTGGCCGATTTTATCCTTCAATTCCAGTTGTTCGAACGTTCTCGTCAACGGTAACATCTCCTTTATTCATGACTCGCGATTCGTCCACGTCGGTTCTTTGCCCGACCGGTTCTGCTGGCGTTCGCGATATTCCGACGGAAGCATCCCCGTGAATTTGCTGAACACTCTCGTAAAATAACGCCTTTCCGCGTAGCCGACCATCTGCCCGACCTGCGTCACGCTCTTGTCGCTGAGCGCGAGCAGCGACTTGGCCATTTCCATGCGTTGCTTCGTCACGTATTCGACGAACGTCTCTCCGACGTGCTGCTTGAACAGCAGACTGAAGTAGCTGCCGCTGATGCCGAGGTAATCCGCGAGCAGATCGATGCTGAGGTCAGCCGACAAATTGCGTTCGATGTAATCCCTCGCCGACAGCATAAGAACGTCGCTCGTCTTTTTCTTCAGGACGCTCTCCAGCGATTGGTCGACGAGCCTGTTAATGACTTGAAGCGTGTCGCGGATGCCTTGATGCTGGTCGATCTGGCGCCAGATCGCGATTTCCTCCTCGCGGCCGATCACTTCCATCGCCCTCATCTCCCGGAGGAGATGGATGCATAAGTAATGGACGATCGGCGCGACCCGCTCGAACGACGAATCCGGAAGCTCTCGGAAGCTGTCGTTCAGCTCCTTGAGCGCGGTTTCCGTCCGCCGGCGGTCGCATCGCTTGAGCCCGGTGACCATTTCCTCGATACGATCCCACAGCTGCTGCGACGTTTCCGCGTTGCCTCTGGATTTCTCCGAGACGATGACGCCTTGCTCCGCCGACGGCAACAAGTTCAGCGAGCGCTGCAAGCTCTTGTACGTTCTCGCGAGCTGCTTCAACGTCACCTCGGAAGGATGGAGAGCGACCCGGATCGTCAGCTTGAGGTAATTTTCCGCCGCCTGCCTTAGCTTCTCCGCCCATTCCAAGGATTGCGCCCGGTCGTAAATATCCGGAACCGACCGTTCGATCAGCACACACCATTCTCCGCTGCGAACTTGGAGAACCGAGAAAGGCACGTTAAAAGAAGCGAGGTTTTCCTGCAAAATGTTATGGACGGCGAAATTCCACAGCTTGCGCTCCTTGTCGTCCCACGATCGCTCCCGTCTCGAATAATCGGCGACGTCGACGAGCATCATCGCGAACGCCAGATTTTCCCCGTCCATCTCGCTTAGTTTCTGGAAGGGCCGGCTCGGCGTCCCCCCGAGATCGACGATCCGGTCGTACAGCACCTTCTCGTAGGCGAGGTGGAACATGATCTTCCTTTCCTGCTGGATCGAATGCTGCTCGATGCTTCTCGCCCGAACGCCAGCCGCCAGCCGCGCGATCGTCCCTTCCAGTTCCTCGTAATCGATCGGCTTGAGAATATAGTCCTTCACTTCGTAACGGATGACCGACCTGACGTAGCTGAAATCCTGGTAGCCGGTCATCATAATGACTTCGGCGTCCTCATCGAACTCGCGAAGGGCTCCCAGAAACTCGATGCCGTCCATGACGGGCATCCGGATATCGCACAAAATGAGCTGCGGCCGATGCTCCCTAGCGATCTCGAGCGCCTGCTCCCCGTTACGCGCGGTACCGACGAGCTCGATGTCGAGGCTATCCCACGGGATGACCGCCTGTAAATTTTTGAGAATATTCACTTCGTCGTCGATGAGCAATGCTTTAAGCTTCAATGCGTTTCACTCCCCGCCGTCTGCGGAATGCTGCGGTATTAAACATTTGATGACCGTGCCTTGGCCCGGCGCGCTGCACAGCGTGAGCCCGTACGGACTGCCGTAATGGATTCGCAGGCGATCGGCGACGTTGCCGACGCCGAGCCCGCGACGCTCCCCGGTTTCCGGGGATTCCTCGTACATTTCCTGCAGCGTCATGCCCCGTGACACGAATCTCGCGAGTTGCTCCTCGGGAATGCCGATGCCGTTATCCTCGACGTAGAAGGCGATATCATGCCCTTCTTCTCTCGCGCTCACATGGATTTTGCCCATGTATCCGATACCCTCGAATCCGTGCTGGATGCTGTTCTCGACGAGCGGCTGCAGCGTGAGCTTCAGAATTGGGGTGTCCATGAGCTCGCGGGGAACGTCGATCGTGTATTCGAACAAATCCTCGAACCTATACTTCTGGATCTCGAGGTAGCTTCGCAGATGCTCGAGCTCCTGCTCGATCGTGATTTCTTCTTTCTGCTGAATGCTGATCCTGAAAATATTCGCGAGCCGCTGCACCATCTTGCTCACTTTGCGGCCCTCGTTCTGAACGGCGAGAATGTTGATCGACTCCAATGCGTTAAACAAGAAATGCGGCTTGATCTGGGCCTGAAGCAGCATCATTTCCGCTTTTCGCTTGCGGGACTGCTCCTGCTTCACGTCGTCGAGCAGCTCCGATACCCTTTCGACCAAGCTATTAAACCCTCTGGAAAGCGTCGACGTCTCGTCTTTGCCGACGACAGGCACTCTCGTCGACAGGTCGCCCCGCTCCACTTGGCGCATCGCGCGCACGACGCGGACGATGAACGTAACCGTCCTTCGAACGAACATCAAGTTAAAGATCAGCGCTAGCACGAGCGACATCCCGGTGATGACGACCATCCATCGCAGCACGTCTGTCATATCGCCGTTCAAATATTGCAAGGACGTGACCATAACGAGCTTCCAATCGCCGACGCCGAGCCGTTGCAATTGCAGGTTCTGCGCGGTGACGAGGCTTTTGCGTCCTTCGAACGCGATCGTTTTGCTTCTGGCGGCGCTGCCCGCGTTCTTCAGGTCGATGCCCTTATCCAAGTCGACGTAATCCGATATCGTCTTCCCTTCGGCCTGGGCCGCGTTGTCGAACACGATTTTGCCGTTGCCGGCGACGATCAGGAAGCGGCGGTCCAGTTTCCCTTGTTTGCCGTAGAAGCTGAATATGCGATCCAGCTCGTTCATCTGGAACCTCGTCACGAGAATGCCCTTGCTCTCGAGCGAATCGACTTCGAGCAGGACGCGCACTTGGGTAAACACGTTGTGCTCGGCGGACAGCATCGGATCCTCGTTAGGTCCGATCCATACCGGAGCCCCGTTCTTGCGCAGCACCTCCGGGAAAATCGAGTTGCTTTCGAGCTGGGTGCGCGTGATCGGCATGTCTTTCGTGAAGTTGACCGATATTTGCTGGTTATCGTTGCGATACAAGGTGACCGATTTGATGCCCGGATAGGTGAGGAGGACGCGCTGGCGCAGCCTTTCCTTCTCGAGAAGCTGCACGTAGTCCGGACTGCGGGAGGCGTCGCCGCCTACGTCGGGCTGCGCGCCGCCCGATTCGATCGACTGCTCGACGGACTCGACGCTATCCTGCGTCGTAACCCAGAAGTCGGAGAAGTAGTTCGCTTCTTTGATCATATTGTTGATATTGCGGCCGATCGCCTTCAGCGTCAGTTCCGTTTGTTCCGCGTATTTCTCTTGGGCGGCTTTCTGGAACAAGAAGTAGGAGACGCTGCCAAGCACGAACAATGGAACGATGATGAATGCGAAAAAGGCGGCGAAGATCCGTTGGCTCAAACTCATCTCGATGCCCGTCCTCTCGGAAATGTTGACCTCATTATAGCAGGAGGAGGAACGGAAGGGGTTGCCGGACGTAAAGTTGCCTCTTACCTCTTTTATTATAAAGTGTACATGGTGCGGCTATAAGTTGTTATTCCCATTATGCGGGGATAAAAATGGACAGTAGGGGAGCGTGCGTAGTATTCCGATGAAGCATAATTTGCCTGGAGAAGCGAGTTGTTGCGTGCGTCGGCCGTCCGCGGGGAAAGGTCTCTACAGCCGCTTGCTGCAAACCCGTTGCCTGAATGGTAAACCCTCGGCAAGGAGGCAACGGGTTTGCAGAGGCGGACGCTCCGCTCTTCCGAGACCTTTCCCCGCTCCCGGCCAAGTGTGACTCTGTTACTTGTTATCCCATTTCACTGTCATACACGCGCAGTCCATCGCTGCAATACGCTCGCAGCCTGCGGGGAATCATCCTATCACTCTTTCTTATTCCTATCTTTCACGATTGCCGCGTCCGCTTTCTCTTTGATTGCTTTCACCGTTTCGTCCAGAGAACGTTCGCCGACGTAACCCAACCTGTTATCGAAGAACGCTTTCGCGAGGTCGTCCACGGTTACGCTGCCGTCGGAAAGCCCGGCAATTTGCTTAATCGAATTGTCTTGGGCAGCCGGGTTCGCAAATGCAGGCAGAATTCCGCGCATGTTAGCTGCATACTGCGCCTTGGATTTGACTTACTCCAAAGCTTCCTTCGGATGAGTCAAACGTTTATAAACGGCATAGTTTTAGGTAACGCCGAAATTATTCGTCCCTGTACCGTCCACCAAATCCTTGTCGGACATCTGATGGAAAAGAATTGTTCAAAGCGACCGCCGCCTATTACGAGGAGTATCAACGGGTCATTTGGGACGCATCGGAGTATCTTGTAGAGGAGCTTTACATGAAGGTCGTTGACCAATCAACCGGAGATCAAGTAAAAAAGCTAGGGTCAACAGTTACAAATCATGAATTAATGGCATTAATTGACTAGGCGGAGTTTCGCCAAAGTGATATTTTACCGACTTGACTGACGAAATGATGCGACCTGGGTAAAATTTAACCCGAATATTGTCGATAAAGACAATATTCTTCTTGTTTGAAAATGATAACAGTCTGCACATATGCGAGGGCGGAATCAGAAAATGCGGCCTAAAATATCTCGCTTCAATACGCTGCGCAACCAAATGCTGTTCGGATTTCTGGCGGTCATGATCATGATTCTCGGTATCGTCGGTTATTTGACGTTCCGTGCGGTTGCGGCGATGTTGACCAACAACGCCGCAACGATCATCCAACAGACGGCAGTTCAGGCCAACGGGCGGCTGGAGGGCATCCTGCGGCAACTGGATTCTCTCACGACCCAGGTCGCGACCAATCCATACGTCCAACAATTGCTGTTAAATGAGAAAGACGGGCACCACGCCACTTTTCAGCAGCGCCAGATGCTTCACGCCACGATCAATACCATTTATCAGTTCGCGGACGGCGTCAAATCCGTTGAATTATACAGCTACAGCGGTCAAAGGTTGTATCCGCTTGACGACACCAACCTGAAGATGAAAGTAAGCCGGAACTGGATAAACCGGACAATAGAAGCCCAGGGAAGTATGGAGTGGTTCGGTATTGATCCGAATGATCCGAACTCCCTCCTGGCTATCCGACTCGTGACGTTGATCGACCAGAATTTCTCCCCGGGAGGTTATCTGTTGCTTCGGATCAACCGCAATCTGTTTGCGCTGAAGGATCCGGACGGACAGGAGGAGGGGCGCAACCAGATGCTGCTCGTTGGCGGGGACGGCAACGTGATCGCCTCCACGCTGGCGCAGCAGATCGATCCTCCCCAGATTGCGGACATGCTCCAGTCTTCATTGAAGAAGGCGGCGATCGGATCTCGGACTTTCATGGTCGTGCGCCAAAAATCGGAAATCACCGGCTGGACGCTGCTGATCCTGACGCCGGTCGATGAGATCACCAAAGGGATTTCCGTGCTGCGGCACGAGATTTTCATCTCGGCTGGCATCGGTTCCTTGCTCTATGCCATGCTAGCGTTACTTCTCTCAACCGTCATCACGAAGCCGATCTTTCGCTTGAGCCGCACGATGCGCGGCGCTAGATTCGGCGTACTCCGTCCTGTTGCCATGCCCTCGTCTACGATCGAAATCCGAGAATTGAATCATTCTTACAATGAAATGGTCGAGAATATCAACAATTTGATTACGCTGGTATACGAAAAAGAGATTTTGCAAAACCGGAGTGAGTTAAAAGCGCTGCAGTCGCAAATTAACCCGCATTTTCTGTTCAATACGCTGGAAGTGCTGTATGGTTCGCTGATCGACCGGAATGAAGAAGGGTTGGCCGATTACGTACTGGCCATGGCGGATTTGTTCCGCTATACGATCACGAATTCCAATCAGGACGAATGGGTCACGATTCGGGAAGAACTGGATCTTATCAAGCAATATTTGCTTATCATGAAAACCAGGTTAGAGGATCGTCTGAACTGGCACATCGACGTCCCGCCGTATCTCACGTCGTACAAGATCCCCAAGCTGATCATCCAGCCGGTCGTGGAGAACGCCATCAACCACGGCGTGGCAAGCAAGATGGATCCGGGAACCGTGTCCGTCAGCCTTAACTTGTCAGAAAATGAAAAGGATCTTGTGATTCATGTTAAAGACAACGGCGACGGAATTGACGTAGATATGCTGGCTGCGATCAATCGTGCGATTCAGCAGGGCAGTGTCTTATCCGCCAAGGGTACAGGTATGGGTATCGCCAATGTTCATCGTCGCATTCAATTGTATTATCAACACAGCTCACGGACCAAAGGCATTGACATTTCGAGTCGGAAAGGTGAAGGAACGCATGTCCGGATTATCGTCCCATACGAGTGAAAAGAGGAAACCCAGAGTGAAAAGAAAGCTATTGGCAGCACTAAGTCTATTGCTGGTACTGATTCTGGCCGTTGCAGGATGCGGAGGCCCCAACAACGGCAAATCAGTTTCCGAAGATTCGATCGACAAACCGTCCTCCCTGGCGTCCAATCGCGATGGCACGGACAAATCCAGCGAGAAGATCACGCTCAAGCTGATGCATCTGTGGCCTGAAGATAGCGCCGCTCAATACAAGGTGGTCAGTCGGATCATCGACGAGTATCAGAAAGCGAACCCGAACGTGAAGATTCAGACGGATATGTTGGCGAATGAGCAGTACAAGAGCAAGCTGAAGATTCTGGCGGCATCCAACGAGCTACCTGATATCGGCTTTACCTGGGCGGCGGGCTTCATGACCCCGTATGTGAGAAGCCGCATGTTCGCGCCGCTCAATGATATTGTGCAGGGAGAGTTCAAAGGCAAATTCGTTGCCGGCACGGTGGAAGCATACTCCTACAACGGGAACGATTACGCGCTTCCGATCGAGCTGAACATCGTTCCGATCTTTTACAACAAATCCATCTTCCAAAAGTACAATCTGCAGCCGCCGAATACGTACGACGAACTTCTGAATATCATTCGAACGTTGAGGGGCAACGAAGTAACGCCCATTACGTTGGGCGGCAATGATGGCTGGCCCGTTTCCCTTTGGTACATGTATCTGGCCGACCGAATCGGCGGGCCATCTCTGTTGGATGAATCGGTTGCACACCGCACGTTCACGGACCCCGCGTTGATCGCAGCGGCGAAGAAATCGCAGGAGCTTGTCGACATGGATGCGTTCAACCAAGGCTTCATCGGGTTGTCCAACGATGAGGCGACAGCCGTATTCATGAACAGTAAAGCCGCGATGTACATGACGGGATCGTGGGAAGTGCCGAACTATACGATGAACAAGGCCTTTCCGCAGGAGTTCCGCAATCAGATCGGTTTTTTCAAGTTCCCGACGATCGACGGCGCGAAAGGTAACGTCGACGATTGGGTCGGCGGTCCGGGCGTCGGGCTATTTGTCTCCCAAAACTCGAAGCATATGGACGAAGCGAAGCGATTCGTCGCCTTCTTCGTCAAGAAGTGGGGGGAGATTTCGGTAACGGACGCGGGCATTATTCCGGCTACCAAGGTGGATACGGACGCCATCAAGCTTCCGCAAATGTACATCGATCTGCTGAACGAGCTGAACAATGCGAAGAAGGTTACGCTTTATCTGGACGTTCAAATGAATCCGGTCGAGGCGAAGGGCCATTATAACCTCATCCAGGAGTTGTTCAGCAAGCAGATCACGCCGGAAGAATTCGCGCATTTTCAGGAGAAACTGCTGAAAGACGGCAATTGATCGATCTTGTGAACGGCGCAGCTTGGCACGCAGCGTGCTATTTCGGCCAAATCACCTCGACTCGTCACTGTAACACGCTCGCAGCCCGCGGGGGATCATCGTATCACTCTTTCTTATTCATTTCTTTCAAAATGGCCGCATCCGCTTTCTCTTGGATTGCTTGCACCGTTTTGTCCAGAGAGCGTTCGCCGCGGAGATAAAGATCACTTTCCTGCAAAATGATCGTGCTGTACTCCGCTGCCGCTGGGCCGATATTTTTTTCCTGTACATAACCCAACCGGTTATCGAAGAACGCCTTCGAGAGGTCGTCTACGGTAACGCTGCCATTGGATAGCTCGGCAATTTGCTTAACCGACTCCGCTTGTGCAGCCGGATCCGCCAATGCAGGCAGAATTCCGCGCATGTTGGCAGCGTACTGCGCCTTGAATTTGACATACTCCAAAGCTTCCTTCGGATGAGTCGAACGTTTATTCACGGCATGGTTGTAAGCAACGCCGAAATTATTCGTTCCCTTGCCGTCCGTTGGAATTTGCGTAACGCCCCACTTCCAATCTTTAGGGAAATCCTTTGAATTGGTAAGCAGTCCCGTGTACCAGTTGCCGATAAGGTGCATCCCGTAATTCCCGGACATAAACCCGTCCCATTGCAGCTTGTTTGTTTGGTAATCCAGCCAACTGGGCTGAATCTTGTGGACATTTCCTAAATCCCCGAAAAATTTCAAACTCTCTTTAAAGATCGGATCGTCATAATTGGATGTGCCGTCCGCCTTGTAAGCGGAAATATTATGTTGTCGCGCCAGCATGAACAGATAAATATCAAAATCCAGCATATAGGAGCCGTAGATTCCCTTGGACGGATCGTTTAGTTTTTGCGCCGTATCAATATACTGCTCCCAAGTCCATTCGGATGGCGGATAAGGGACATCGGCATCGTCAAATATCTTTTTATTGTAAAATACGGCCCACATCGACACGTTGTCAGGCAGGGAATAAATTAGCCCTTCGTACTTGGTTAAATATTTGCCATGGATTTGATCCGCATCGTAATGATCGGCTTCCAATAACTCGTTTAACGGCAGCAAGTAACCGTTTTTCACGTATTTATCAAGCGGCAACGGATTGGTTAATGGGATAACGTCGGTCGTGGAGGCGGAGGAAGCGAGGTCCATGTCTATTTTCTTGTACATATCGTCGCCCGGAACGACATCATACTCGACTTTGATTCCGGTCTTGGCGGTAAAAGCGTCATTGATTTTCTTTTCGATCTCATTATTCGCCGTATCCGCGCTGATGTAGACTTTGATCGAGGTCTGCGGCTTAACGGTCACGGCGTTGCCGGTATCCGAACGGCAAGCCGATAGGACAAGGATCAAGACCGCCGATAATAAAAGCGTAATACACGCACGAGAAAAACGCTTCATTTGGTTAACTCTCCAATTTTTGATTAGTTATTATGTCATATTTTATCAGTGTTTGTGGTGTTTTCATAGTTAATGTGGTGTAATTATGATGATTTGCAGCAGACGGCAAAGAGGGGGAGCGCAAGCATGAAAGGTCTGGGTCTGGGCGTACAGAGGAACATGTTTCTGATCTTTTCCTTGTTGACTCTCATTCTGATCGTCGCTTCGTTCTCGTTCTTCTATTCCTACTTGGCCAACCGTTTGAAAAACGATGCCAAAGCGAATATGGAGCAATTAACGACCAGCATGTCTGAACGAATCGACTTGTTCTACGGCGAGCTAAACCACATTACCTTTCAAATTATCAATTCGCCCGATTTGCTCGAAATTATGGAACAAGCGGATGAGTCCGACAATCTTGACAATTACTTTGGATGGAATACCCAGATCGGACGAAAAGCAAATAATTACTTGGCCACGATTAAAGGTCCTAATAATCATGTATCGCGTATCCGTTTATATAATAATCACGGAGATTATACTAGCTTAGGAATGGCTCCTGAAAACATGGATGCGATTCGTTCACATTTGCAAAGTCGATCCTATCAGGAGTTCTACCAACGGATCATCGAGAACGATAACATCCACTTTGTCGGACCGCATGCCGATCCCTTTGCCGAAAATGAACCCGGGCAGGTCGTTTCGTTTTACCGGGTGTTTCGCAATTATTTGGAGACATTCGGCATTATCGAAATCCAGCTAACCGTTCCGGAATTCGCGGCGACTCTGGGCATTACCGATAACGCCGACTTGAAAGCGTACATATTCGATAAGGACGGGCAACCGGCGTATCAAAAGACGGGAAATGGGCCGCAAGAAGAGATTACTTTAGATAGATTGCTCGATCATTTCGTAGCCGACAACGAAAAATCCGTAAACTTATCCGAAAATGTCATCACCTATCGGCAGTCTGTCGCAAGCCAATGGCATATTTTCCTCGCGGAACCCAAATCCGTCTTGCTGGCGCCAGTCAAAGTCGTAGGCAGGCTCATCGTCATCGTCAGCTTTGCTTTCATTCTTCTAAGCCTGATCATGATCTATATGATTTCCAAACAATTGACCAAGAGAATGCGCAAGACGGTCGACTTGATTCGGGAGGTTAGCCTGGACAATCTTTCGCTCAAGCTTGATCCTTCCGTAGACGAGATTCATCTCATTAACAAAGCTATTACCGGCATGTTCGAACGCTTAAAGGCTTCGATGGAAAAGGAAGTGCAAGCCCATTCGCGTGAATTGAGAGCTCGCATCAACGCTTTGGAATCGCAAATGGATCCGCACTTCCTATACAATGTGCTGTCGGTCATCGGTTCGGTCGGCGAGGACGCTGGCGTGCCCAAGGTCATGGAACTGTGCGAGAAGCTCGGGGCTATGTTCCGGTATACGTCTCAGCATCAAGACAAGGAAGTCACCGTCCACGATGAGCTGACGTATGCGCGGCTTTATTTGGATCTGATGAAAGTCCGTTTCGAGGACCACTTCCAATATCAAGTGGAGATAGATGAATCTTCGCTCTCTTCCAAGGTGCCTCGTCTGATTTTCCAGCCCCTAATCGAAAACTGTTTTCGCCATGCGTTTCGGAAACCCGCTCCGCCTTGGATTATCCACCTTGCGTTGAAGCAAACCGCAGATCATCATTGGCTGTTTGAAGTGAAGGATTGGGGGGATGGATTCGATCCGGCTGCATTGGACAAGTTTCAACGAAGGATTGAATCCTATGATCGTTACAATGCCAAGGATAAAAGGAATGTCCAAGAATTTTCCGGGAATGAAGGCGGTGGCGGTGTCGGCCTTTTCAATATCTTCATGCGCTTGAGACTCACTTATGAGGAGCGGGCTTTTCATGAAATCGTAACCAATCGCCCTAACGGAACGATCGTTCGAATCGGGGTGAAAAGAACGAACATCGAAGCGCGCTAGGGTGAAGTGACCAGAGGGGAATCATCATAAAGAAACAACCCGGTTTCGTCCCGTTCTTTTGGCCTCGTATAGGGCATTGTCGGCCGATTCCAACAAGCTCTCCCTACCGATATCGGGGTAAGTCGCCACGCCAATCGATGCCGTAACCTGCAGGCGCGTCCGATCTGGCAATTGAAACGCAAATCCGCGCACACCCTCGCATATCGCTTCGGCCATTTTACGCGCATGCGCTCGGGGGCATTTTTCCAAGATAACGATAAACTCTTCCCCGCCCTTTCGGTAAACAGCATGTTCAGCTCCCGCGTAATCGACAAGTACCGCCGCGAATTGCTTTAGCACCTCGTCTCCCGCTTGATGTCCGTAGGTATCGTTTACTTTCTTGAAGAAATCGATGTCGATCAGCAGCACGGACAATGAGGATTGTGCGGCTGCCGCGTGCCCGACGGCATCGTTAAAGCGGATATCGAAGGAACGGACGTTCATAAGCCCGGTCAAGTGATCTTTGGTCGCTTCCTTTTCGTATTTCAGAAAAAGGGATTTCGTCTTGTCCAGATAATGAATGACATATGCGATAATAACCCCGCCGACGAGGTAAACAGGGAGAAATACCGGGATGACCTCGATGCTTTTCTCCCGCAACAGCAAATAAACGACGATCGCCGGCAAGACGGCCGAGAATGTCAACAGATAAACCCATGCTTTACGGTAATCCCTGACATAACGCACGATCAGGCCGCAGCCAATGCCTGTAATGGTAATCGAAATCGAACTCAACGCCGCGGCCTCGGTCAATCCTCCAAACAGAAGAATGCGGCCTGCCGCAATGATAAGGCTCGCCAAAACGGAGGCGTGAAGCCCCCCGAAAATAGCAGCGCAAACGACCGCGAGCGAGCGCAAGTCCATGATGACGGTCGGAGAAACCCTGATGCTGATCAGCATTTGAACGATGCCGAGCAGTCCGAAAATTCCTCCGATGACGAGCTTGGACTTCCGCGTTCGATGTGAATGCAGCAAGGTTCCTTTAGAAACCTGCATCACGATAAAAATCATGGTCGAAAGAAGGGAGAAATTAGAAATCAAGTCCCTTGCCAAAACCATCAACATCACAACTTTCGTATGTCATTCGATTTTTTCTCAAGCCATGCGCGTGTCGGCAGCGTTTATGACCCTAACGAGCCACTTTTCGAACTCTTCTGGCGGCAGCGGCCGACTATAATAGAAGCCCTGGATTTCATCGCAATCGCGGTCCTTCAAAAAATCAAGCTGTTCCTTTGTTTCCACGCCCTCGCAGATGACCTTCAAGCCCAGATTATGCGCAAGCGCGATCATCGCGGTGACGATCGCCGCATTGTCCGGATTGACCGTTACATCCTTGACGAACCCTTTATCGATTTTAAGAACATCGAGAGGCAGATGGGGCAAATAACTAAAGCTGGAATATCCCGTGCCGAAATCGTCGAGCGCGATGCTTAATCCGCTTTTCTTCAGCTGATACAACGTATGGTTGGATAATTCCGGCGTCTGCATGACGCTGCTCTCCGTTAATTCCAGCTGCAGACAAGCCGGATCGACCCTGTACTCCGAGATGATATTCCGTATCCGGGATATCAGATCCTTCTTCTCGAATTGGCGGCTAGACAAATTGACCGACACCTGAATCGGGCGGAATCCTTGGGCTTCCCAAGCCTTCAATTGCCTGCAAGCTTCGGACAGAACCCACTCTCCCAGCGGCACGATTAGGCCGGTATCCTCTGCGACGGGAATGAATTGGGCGGGGGAAATCATCCCTTTCGTCGGGTGATTCCAGCGGATCAACGCCTCCGCTCCAACCGTTTTCCCGCTGCGCGTATCGATCTTCGGCTGATAAACCAAGAAAAATTCTTTCCTCTCGATTCCCCTTCTCATATCGTTCTCGATCGATAGCCGCTCCAGCAGCTTATCGTTCATATCTTCCGTATATAGATGGAGGTCGATTCCCCGCTCCTTTGCGAAATACATCGCAGTATCGGAATTGCGGATCAACGAATCGGCCTCCGTTCCGCCGTCCGGATAGACGGCAATTCCGACGCTCGGGGCTACAAAGAGTTCGTATTCGTCGACGTTAACCGGCTGATCGAAGGCTGACAGAATGTTTTCCGCTTTTTGTTGCACCTCATGAACGGATGAAACCTTGCCAAGAAAAATCACGAACTCGTCCGCGCCGGGCCTGGCCAGCAAGTCGTCTCGATCTAAGCATGCTTCCAAACGCTTTGCCAGCTGTACGAGCAGTCGGTCGCCCACGGCATGTCCAAGACTGTCGTTTACGTTTTTGAACCGTTTGATGTCGAGATGCAGCACGGCAGCCGAGTAAGCCGAACCGAACGGGTTGGTAAGCGCCTCTTGAAGCCTCTCCCGAAACAGCGCGCGGTTCGGCAAACCGGTCAGCGCATCGTAATAAGCCAGATGGCGCAGCTCTTCCTTGTGCCGGCGGAGTTGGCGCTCCACGACGTAATAGGCGCCGGACGCAAACAGGACGTACATAATCAAAAGAAGGAAAAAGACGACCCCTGTCATCCTGAGTCGAGTCTCGGCTACATTTTTCAGAAACAGGCTCCCGTCAAAATCAAGCCCCAAAACGTCGATCTGACGTCCATTCGAACCCATAATCGGGACAAACGCGCTTATCGTCTGTCCCCACTGGTCCTCTGTCACTTTGGCCTGAAATGTCGGTTGCCCCAGAAACGAAGCTTCCAGCTCCGGAATCCATTCCTCGTATACTTCGCCGATTGGAACTCTGGACTCCAGCTCGCCGCTGATGCGTCCATCCCGGTTATAATCCGTCTCGGGTCCCAAAATAAAAACGCTCCGGCCATTCTCCAGCTTGCGGAGGGTATAGAAGCTGATGATCTGCGGATTAAGCTTCATCCAGTTAATCATGGTCCCGATCAATCGCACATAATCCGGGTCGTCGGGCGGAGTATTCAAGCCGAGCATCCCATATCCCGAGCTGGACATCTCGTAAGCCAGAATCGGTGCGTTGCCCGACAGCATGCCTTGCGTCCGATCGAATTCTCTTTTTTCCGCATATTGAACCAGGAACCATCCGCCGAACAGCACTAGAACCGAAATGGCACCCACAACCAAGTAAACCGGTCGCGTTCTCCGGATTTCCATCTCAGCTAGCCAGATCTTGCGCACGAGCAGAATGACTATTAGCGTGAAAATAGTCATGACGCCCGCAAATATCATGTAATCCCGGTTGCCTTCAAGAAAAGAACTTATGCTCATCATGACAGCCTCCTCTTCTTATATCGGCAGGGACTATCCGAATTTGAATTGATTGGTTGCCATTCGCAATTGTTCGGCCACCTGCTTGAGGGAATCCGCGGAAGCCGAGATTTCCTGCATGACCGCCAACTGTTCTTCCGTCGCGCCTACTACGCTTTGCGTGGCGTCGGCCGACTCCCGAGCGATCGCTTCGCTTTCCCTGACCGTGTCGGCCACCTTCTCCGACAACGCCGTTAATTGATGAACGACCGACGATACCTCCTGGAGCTGGCTATCGATGCTTCTGACCGATGACATAATGTTTCGGAAAGCTTCACCGCTTTCGGTAACGGCGGCAATTCCGGATTGCACTTCATCCGTGCCCTCGGCCATGGCATCGACAGCCTGTCGGGTATACGACAATACTTCCTCCACCATTTCCGAGATTTTCCTGGCGGAATCTTCCGATTGCAGAGCCAGCTTTCGGACTTCCCCTGCCACAACGGCAAATCCTCTACCATCCTCCCCGGCTCTCGCGGCTTCTATCGCGGCATTAAGGGCCAGCAAGTTCGTTTGGGAGGCGATCTGGGTTATCAATTCGGTGATGTTCCCGATTTCCTCGGATCTCTCTCCAAGCTTTTGGACAATGTCCGCCGAACGATGTACGGCGACGCTGATTCGGTTCATTTGGCTGACGGCATGTCCCGCCAGCTCGTTTCCTTGCTCCGCTTCACTAGAAGCCAGCTGCGAAGCCTCGGAGACGGCAAGCGAGGTCCGCTCGATGCTGCGTATCCCGGACATCATGTCCAATACGGCGATAACGCTTTGGGAGGCCCCTATTACCTGTTTTTCCGCGCCTTGGGCAACCGCGGTTATCGCTTCCGCTATGTAGTTCGACGACTGGGAGGTTTCTTCCGCGGCCATAGAAAATTGCTCCGAGGAAGCGAGTACGCGTGCAGTCGTATCGCCTATGCGCGAAAGCAAATGGTTTAGCTGCCGGATCATGCCGTTTACGGAGGAGGCTATTTCTCCGAGTTCATCCTTGCGAAGCGCTAATTTCTCATCCGCATGCCCGACGAGCGATCCTTTGGATACCTCGCGGAGCAGCGCCGCCAAGCGCCGAAGAGGAACCAGAATACGCCTACGGACCATCACGCTTAGCAAAATCAATAGAAGAAACAGTATAGAGCCTACGGTCAAGCTTAACGTAAAGATCGAATTGGCGACGTTCGTACTGGCTTCGGAAGGAATCGTCGCGTACAGGACAGCGATCGGTTTCCCGTCAATTCCTTTCAGGGAGGCAAACGCGTGCGAAATTCTCCATTTGTCCTGCCTCGTTACTTCCGATTCCGAGTAACCGCCGTCTTCGAGCGCCTTCGAGAGACGGGGCTGCAAATCCGCCTCCCGAACGTTCCCGCTGGTCGATAAGAAAGGACCATTCTTGGCCAGCACGACGATCTCCGCCTGCTTCTGCAGGATGTTCTTGATCCCTTCGACCGCCTCCACATCAAGCAGCCTCCCGAAAACAAGCGCGCCCGGCGAAGGAGCGTCTCCGGCTTCATTCGTAATTCTGGAAACGGCGATTACCGCGAGCCCCTTCGAAGTTATAACCAAGCCGGAAAATCCGCTTTCTTGTTCAAGCCGTTCCGATATGGAAGTATATGCCAACTTTTCCGTAAAAACCTCTACATCTCCCGCCTGCGACAAAATCGTGCCGTCCGGGTTTAGGGTGGCGAGAAAATGCAAATTGGGAACGATATCGACCGCCACGTTGACGTTTTCTTGTAGCCACTCGGCATCCTTGCTTGCAACCGCAACGCGATTCTCTTCCCAGTAGGAATTGGTTTTCGTTACATTAAGCAAGTTGCCCCCCATATCGTCAAGCAGCTTTTGCGCCGCTTGGTTCGTATTTTCGGCGTGCTCCTTCTCTACTTGCGTCAAGTTGTTAAGCATGGAAGAGTAGAAATAGGCGCCGATGGCCGAAATCGGAAGAATTAACAGCAGCGAAAGAAACACGATCAATTGGGCGGTTAATGAAAATCTCTTTTTCCGGAACATACAGCAGCTACCCCTTTCAACCTTCAGCTTATCCGATTGTTATCCCGCTGTTATTAATACGGAAGGATGATCTGTTAAAAAAAGCTCCTCGCCTGTCGCGAGCAAACGGATGCAGGGTCTTTGCAGATGATCGATAATGCGGGTCACAATCGCCTCTTTCCCGTCCAACTGCCGAACCTTCGTGCCCGGCGGATACGCGGGAATCGACTTCACGAAAGCGGAAACGACACTCTCCGAGTATTTGATTCCGTTCTGCCCCATAATCACTTCCATCGCTTCATGGGGCGCTGTTCCTTCATCTGCGATTAAATGATCGTACAGATCGGCAACGGCGCAAACTTGGGCGTATTCATGAATTTCCTTCCCCGCCAACTGCCGAGGAAATCCTTTGCCATCAAGCGTTTCATGGTGCTGGTAAGCGATATGCGCGGAAAGCAAGCTGATTTCGCGTATGGCGCGAATGATTTGAAAGCCCGTTTCCGGGTGAGCTTCTTTACTTTTATCTTTGGCTTTGCCAATATCGTGAAGAAGGACCCCGACGACCAGATCCCTAAGCTGCAGTTGGTTGTAGCCCAGCTGTTTGCCCGTTTGCAAAGACATAATGGCAACGTTGACGGCATGAGCGTAATCCTTCAGCTCGTCAGCCACCATAGCGGATGGGACGGGCACAATGATCGGACGGCGCGAAGCTTCATCGATCAGCTTCCCCGCTTTCTGCAGCAAGTCGCGCAAATTGATCGGCTTGCCCGTCCGGACGGCTTCATAAGCAGATTTGACGCAATCGATGACATCCAACCAGGTCGGCATGTCCAGCAGCTCTTCCATCGTAACGCCTTTGGACACGGCATCCTCCACGATCAAATTAGTGATGCCGATATCGATCAGGCGCTCCAAATACTTGGGATGAATCGTATTTCCTGCCGCTAGCAAAATCCGCCTTTTGCCGTCGTACACCGGCTTGGCGAGCTGCATCGTTTGCTCATTGTACTCTTGGATACGGATCAATCTCATAATGTACTCTCTCCAATTCCTCTATCGGGTTAGACCGTCGTTCATCGAAATAAAGATCATGGAAAAAAGCTTCCGAATGGAGCCGGTGCCTGCTTTTTTCATCATGTTCGAGATATGGATTTTGACCGTTTTTTCGCTGATTACGCACCTTTCGGCGATTTCACGGTTCGTAAAGCCATATACGGCGAGCAACTCAAGGATTTCCGACTCGCGCGGCGTAAGGTCGAAACTTCCCGCGACAGATCGCACCGCCGTTTCGACCCCTAAAGTTCGAGAGCTTGTCCGCTCATGTTTCACTAACGGGATGACGATTGTTCTTTCCATTCTTCAACACCTTCAATCTTTGGGTTAAATGTTAAATCTCCCAATAGCCGACTGCAAAGCTTCCGCCATTTTCGCTAAATCCGCAGCCGAATTGGACATCTCTTCCATCGAAGCATTTTGCTCTTCGGCGGATGCAGCCACATTCTGCGTATGGAATACGGAGTTCTGCGAAATCTGTTCGATCGCGTTCATACTGTTCGCCATTCCGGCGGTTCCGTGCGAAACGTGCTCAATAGACCCCGAGATTTCCCGCATATCGGTAGCGATCTGCTCGATTGAAGAAAACATATCCTTAAATAGCTCTCCCGATTTCGCAACCAACGTTACGCCGTCTTCAATCGCCGATTTCGCGTCGTGGATGGAGATGAACGATCGATCCGACTCCAGCTGAATCTCGCGGATGATAACCTCGATTTGTTGGGCGAAGTTAGCGGATTGGTCCGCCAATTTGCGAATTTCACCCGCAACGACCGAGAAGCCTTTCCCGGCCTCGCCCGCCCTGGCCGCTTCAATGGAAGCATTGAGCGACAACAAGTTCGTTTGTCCGGCGATATCGGACATGGTGGAGAGAATTTTGCTGATTTCTTCGGACTTGCGGGTCAGGTGAGCGATCGCCTCTTGCGTCAGATTGGACTTCTCTTGAATGACCTGCATCTGATTCATCGTGCCGGTTACGAGGGCATGACCCTGTTCGGCTGTTCCGGAAGTGGATTGCGCCGAACCGGCGGCGCTTTGAATGGTGAGCAGCATCGCCTCGACATGGTTTGCGATCCCATCGGCCGTTTCCTTCGAATTCTTGACCGTCGAGAACTGGGATTCGGCCCCTTCAGCCACTTCGTTGATTGACACGGCGATTACCTCGGAAGCTTTGCTCGATTCGTGAGCGGCTGCGGTCAGTTCCTCCGAGGAAGCGGCGACTTGCATGGAAGCGTCGTTTACGTCCTGAATGATGGACTTCAGGTTGTCCGCCATCATCTGGGCGCTTCGATACAATTGACCGATTTCGTCTTTGGATTTATGCTCCATCCTCTTGGTCAGATCGCCGTTTGCAATGTCATGCAGCATCCCGGAAATTTTTTTGATCGGATTGCTGATGCTCCGGGACAGGATGAACGAACACAACAATCCGGCAACGAGAAGGATGAACAAGATGACATAACCGGTCAGTTGCAGCGAAGAGGTCTTGTCTTTAATCTCTTGCTGGGAAGCGACGAAGCCGGGGATCCGGTTAAATAAAATACCGCTTACTTCCCCTTTGTCGGTGAGCAGCGGAATCAGGTAGGATGCGTAAGGTTTCCCGTCCAACTCCACGTTTTTGATTAACGGCTTCGATGATTTTCTCGCTTCTTCGAGCACCGGCAACAATTGCCGATAAACCGGCTTCTGTTTCGCTAAGACAGACAAATTGGCGGCTTTATCTTTCAGCTTTTCATGCGAATCGGCGAAGAGGAGCTTGCCCAGATTATCCTTCTCCACGTCAGTCATCACATAATAATCGTTATTGTTAATCAAAAATAAGCTGCTCGCAGTGTCCGTCGAGTCGGAAACGACCTGCAGCATCGGTTTATATGTTTGTTTTCCCACGACAACGGCTCCGATCACCTTGCCGTTTTCCTTGATAGGCGCGGTAATTTGCAGCTTGCCGTCTTCTTCGTTCACTTCCCAAGAGGACACCGTCCCGCCGGTATCGAGCGATTTGTTGGTCGAGCTGTAGTTCAACTGATCAAAGCCGTCGAAAGAAGGATTGGACGGGCAAGCCAGAATAGGCGTTCGGCCGTCGGATGCACGGTCTTCCAGCTTCGTCAACCAGATCAGGTCGATTCCGAGCTTGGACTTGTATTCCTTGGCGGGGCCGTCCAGCAACCGATGAAGCGTACTTTTATCGTTTTCTTTGATTGCTTGCACCACTTGCGGGTTGGACGCGATCTGCTCCGCAACCAGCACGGACGTCTGCGCGATATTGGCGACTTCGGAATCGACCCCTCTTTTTATCAGATTGACCTTTTCGCTTAGTTGGTTCGCCAATAAGTCGCTTGTGTAACCGGAAGTCTTGTTTAGAGTCAATTGAATGAGAATCAGATTGACGGTCAGGATCGAAACAATAATCAAAACGACAAACGACATAAGCTTCCACTGAATAGATCTCATGCTGTCTCTTCACGCCTTCTATATTGAGATTTGTTAATCAACGCTTTCCGTTCTACCCCAAAACCTTCATGACCGCTTCGAGCACCCTTTCCGGCTGGAACGGTTTAATGACAAAATCCCGGGCGCCGGCCTGAATGGCCTCGACAACCATCCCTTGCTGTCCCATGGCGGAGCACATAATGATCTTGGCGTTCGGGTGCTCCTGCTTGATCAGCCTGACGGCTTCGATTCCTTCCATGACCGGCATGGTAATATCCATCGTCACCAGGTCGGGAACCAGCTTGCGGTATTGCTCGACCGCTTCCGCACCATTGGCAGCCTCGCCGACCACCTGATGCCCGCCTTTCGCGAGCATCTCCTTCAGCATCATTCTCATAAATGCGGCATCGTCTACAACCAGAATTTTCGCCATGTTCTAAGGTCCTCCTCAGTCGATTTCATATAGCCATTGACCGGCTTCTTCCAGGTTGGCAAAGTGGCCGAATACGATCGGAATACTCCCCGCTCCGGCGGAAACTTCGTTATACAGCGGCTTGGTTAAAATATGTACCGGTAAAACCGCGGCCGCGAACCTGATTTCGGATTGCAATAATCTCGGATACATATCGTTAGAGGCCCATTGCCGATCGTCTTCCGCGATTTCAAACAATAGACGGGTGTCATACAGCACCTTCTTGGCTTGCCGAAGATTCGCCAGCTCCAACACTTTCTCCATGGGCGTTCGAAAATGATCGCCATGAGCATCTCTTATCCATTGCAGGACGGCGGCTTCGATGATATCGTTCCATAAAACCTGCGCAAACGGCGAGTCATAGTACACCATCCGTTTCCCTCTCTTTCTCGCCGCTTTCCAACAGCAGGGCGTCGATTCCCTCCGCAGGCATTGGCCGGCCATATAAATAACCTTGCGCTTGATGACACCTGAACCGTTTCAGGAGATCGAGCTGGGCTTCGGTCTCCACGCCTTCCGCCAATACTTCCATCCCCAGCCGGCGGGACAAGCTCATAATCGTCCGGAAGACGGCCGCATCCTTGCGGTCCGTGTCGATATCGCGAATAAGCGACCTATCGATCTTGACCGTGTGAAACGGGAAACGGCTCAGCATACCCAACGAAGAATATCCGGTGCCGAAATCGTCGATGGATAACCTGACTCCCAGCCTTACGATTTCTTGACATACGGCAAGCGTCTGCTCCAAATAGTCGATGGCGGTGCTTTCCGTTATTTCAAGGCACAGGTTGCCGGCCGGAAAATCGTATTCCTGCAGCAACTCGGTCAAACGGTCGGCCAGACGGGGCTCCCTGAACTGCCGGGCGGATAAGTTGACCGACATGACCAGCCCGGTACGTCCGCTCTCCAACCATTGCTTCCCTTGGGCAACCGCCGACCGAAGGACCCATTCGCCGATCGGGACGATCGCTCCCGTCTCTTCGGCCATTGGAATGAAGTCGGCGGGCGAGACATGCCCGAGCTTGGGAGAATGCCAGCGCAGCAGCGCTTCGACCCCGATGATCCGGTCGGCTTGCAGGTCGATTTGCGGCTGGTAATGCAGTTCGAATTCATTATGCTCCAACGCGGTTCGAAGTCCGTTGACCAGAACGAGCGTTTTTTCCGCCGTATCGCTCAAGGCGGGGACATATTTCATGTACCGGTCCCTTCCATTGCTTTTGGACCTGTACATGGCCATATCCGCATTGCGGACGAGCGTTTCAGCATCGATGCCGTCCCTTGGCCCGATGCTGATTCCGATGCTTGCCGTCACTTGGAGCGGCTGATCCATCACGGCATATGCCGGTCTCAGCTTATTAATCAATTCCAGCGCCATCGCGTCGGCTTCATACTCCGTCTGCATGCCGGGGAGCAGCACTCCGAATTCGTCCCCTCCGAGCCGGGCTACGCAGCCATACTCCGGGACGGTTTCCCTCAGGCGGTCCGAAACCGACAGCAGCAGCTCGTCCCCCGCATAATGTCCAAGCGTATCGTTAATCCACTTGAACTGGTCCAGATCGATCAGAAATACGGCCAGCATGCCGTCCGACCGTTCCTGTCTCCGGAGCACTTCGTCCAGCTTCTCATAAAACCGCCTCCGATTGGCCAGCCGAGTCAACGGATCGTGATTGGCCTGAAAGAGCAGTTGCCGTTCGTTTTTTTTCTGAGCGGTAATGTCATACACCGTTACGTGTGCCCCGATTTGGCCTTCCATTTCAAAAAAATGAATTTGTACGTTAATGTCAAAGCTTTGCTCCGACCGGTTCGTCAATCGCAGTTCCGTGTAGTACGGCGTTTTCTCCAGCCAACGCCGCTTGATCTCTTCGCTGGAAAACAAGAATCCTTCCAAACGGATATAGTCGGTGTACGACGCTCCCTTCCAGCTCATATCCGCGTCATCCTCGATCCCGATCATGCGCAAATATGCCGGATTCGCATCCACGAATCTCCAATTCTCGTCGAAAATCACAATACCGTGCCCGGACTCCCGGAACAGCAGCTTGTACCGCTTTTCCGGCGCGGACAGGAAATCGTAATGAACCATCGCATACCAGATTGCCCAGCAAAAGAACATATTTGCGTATGACATCATCACATGGAGTTGCAAGTAACTTGACAGCGGAAACATCGTAAACAGAAGCGGACATAGAACCAACCACAATACCATAGCAAGGCAGGTCTTCATAAAGAGAGTCACATTCGCTCTTTCCTGAACGAGCCACGGTTTCGACTTCAATCTTCGAAATGCTAACCACAGGTGGATGTAATACGTAGCAAACGAATATAAAGTACTAGCGACGATGAGAAGGTTCAGTCCGTCGCTCCTCTTCACTGTTCTCCAAATCGTCTCCTGCTGCACCTCGGTCCCGAACCAAGAGCCTCCATAACCTATGCAAACGAGACCAATCAGAGGCAGAAGCGCACCGGCTTGGTACCATACCGGGCGAACCGGCGAACGGCACAGCTCCTGCAGGAAATAAATCCCTACCGACATATTTATGAATCCGGCACCGATTTTCACATACAGATAGACACCGGCAGCGGCATTCATAGAAACGGTCTGCAGCAGTATATCGCCAAGATAGAAGACGGCATTCGTCAACAGAAGCGCAGCCGCCAAGCGGTTCATCGCGCTTCCGGGATTTCGCTTGTAGATTTCCGCAGAGCCGAGCATGAGAATCATGAATGGGACGAACAGGAACAGAAACAACTGCAAGTCTTTCATTCCCGCTCACCCCTACCGAGAAGATGCGCCTTCCCGAACTCTGCGGCCGGAACCGGGCGCCCGAGCAAATAACCTTGCACCGAATGACAGCCGAAACGCCTTAGCAATTCCATCTGCCATTCCGTCTCCACCCCTTCGGCCAACACTTCCATCCCCTTATTGCCGGATAATTTCACGATGGTCTGAACGACATCGGCATCATAGGGATTCGAATCAATGTCACGTATGAGCGATTTGTCGATTTTTACGGTTCGGAACGGAAAACGGCTGAGCATGCCGAGAGAGGAGTACCCGATTCCGAAATCATCGAGAGCAAGCTTCACGCCCAGCCCGACGATTTCACGGCAAACCTGAAGCGATTGCTCCATGTCTTCGATCGCATAGCTTTCCGTAATTTCAAGGCAAAGATTGCCCGCCGGAAAATCCTGCTCCATCAGCATCACCGCAAGCAGGCCCGCAAACTGCCGGTCTTGAAGCTGCCGAGGCGATACGTTGACGGATAGGAGCAGTTCGGGCAAGCCCGATTGAATCCACCGTTTTCCTTGCTCGATTGCCGATCGGAGGACCCATTCGCCGATCGGGATGATAGCCCCGGTTTCTTCCGCGATCGGGATAAAGTTGCCCGGCGGCACCGGCCCCAGCTCCGCGGAATGCCATCTGAGCAACGCTTCTACGCCAATCAGACGGCCAGTCCGCAGTTCGAATTGCGACTGATAGTGGAGGGTGAATTCATCCTTCTCCAAAGCGCTTTTGAGTCCGTTGATAAGTATGTTCGTCTGTTCGGCAGCCATTCTCTGCTGCGGCTGAAACTTCCCGTACCGGTCCCGCCCTTCTTTCTTCGAGCTGTACATGGCCGTATCCGCATTCCGGAGAAGCTCCTCCGCGTCGCTTCCGTCCCGAGGGGCGAGGCTGATCCCGACGCTGGCCGTAATTTGAAAATGGCGCCCGCTAAGGATGAAGGCTCCTCTCAGCTTCACTATCAATTCCCTGGCGAACGCTTCCGCCTCGTACTCCGAGCACAAACCCGGAAGCAACAGTGCAAATTCGTCCCCTCCCAACCGGGTCAGGCAGCCGTTATCCGGAACAACCTCCGCAAACCGCTCCGCGACCGAGCACAGCAGCTCGTCGCCGGCGTGGTGGCCCAGCGAATCGTTGATCCATTTGAAATGATCCAGATCGATCAGCAGGACGGCAAGCATTTTATCCGTCTCCTGAAGCCGGTTCAGCTCCTTCGTCAGCTTTTCATAGAACCATCTTCGATTTCCGAGTCGCGTGAGAGGATCGTGATTGGCCAGAAAAGCCAGCTTTTCTTCGCTTGCCTTCTGGGCGGTGATATCCTGGGTCATCGCGAAAGCCAGGATCTCTCCGTCCAATTCGAAATACGAAACCGATTTGTCTACGAAATAGGATTCGTTTATCCGGTTGGTCATGAGCCTCTCCAGCCTGAGCGGTCTTTTATCCCGAAATGCCTCGTTCATTTGACGTACCGCGTCTCCGTTGTCTTCATAGGCCGCGTAATTTCGAATGGGAGAATTTCGCCATTTATTATCGGGCAGATCGGCTATCCCAAGCATGCGGAGATAGGCCGAATTGGCATCCAGGAGCATCCCTTGATCGTTGAATATCGAAATGCCGATCGGGGACCGGTTAAACAGGACTTTGTAGCGGCTGTCAGTCGAAGACAGGAAATCGTAACGGAGCACCGCGTATCGAAACGCCCAGCAGTAAAATAGGGTTGGGTACGATGATAGGAGATCGAAATCCACATATGGATTGGACCAGGGAAGCGGCTTTAACACAAATTGAAGCACCGCTATCGAGACCATGGTCAGGGCGACAGCCCAAAGAAACAAGCGAACCCGTTTCCTCTCCTCGGCAAGCCACGGCTTTAATTTCAACCGGCGAAGAGCCAGCGCCAGGTGGGTGATATAAACCGCAGTGGCATATAAGGTGAACAACGCCAGCACAAGAGCTAAACCATCGCTTCTAACCTCCGTCCGCCAGACGGTCCCCGGCAGCACCGCAACGCCAAATTCGGATGCGCCCGAAAGGAGACAAGCGATGCCGGCCATCGGCGGCAGCGCTGTCAGGTGAAGCAATGCGGGCCGTATCCGGGATTTGCAGAATAGCAGTACGAAATATAACCCGGCCGACAAGTTCACGAATGTAGCCACATATTTAATGTACCGGCTAGCGAAAGGCGCAAGATCCAACGGCATCGTCTGGTTGAAGAAGTTACCCAATATCATCAAACCGTATGTCGCAACGCAAATCGCCGTTAAGCGGTTCAGAACGTTCTCCCTATTCCGCAAATAGATCTCCATTGCCAGATATAAGGGGAGCAAGGAAGGAAGAAATAACAGAAGATAAGGGATCAAATGTGCGTTCACTGAGATCGGCTTCCTCCCTTTATCCTTAACTCCGCCATGTCGTCTCTTTCCCCTTCTAATCCAAAGTAGATAATAAAGCTTGAGCGATATCCGAAAGACGCGCTTGCTTTTCCACGGCTCCTATTTCATACGCCGCTTTCGGCATCCCGTACACGACCGAAGAACCTTCATCCTGGCCTATCGTCCTCGCGCCTTTACGGCGCATGGCCAGAAGCCCCTTCGCGCCATCGTAGCCCATACCCGTAAGGATAACGCCGACTGCCCGGTTTCCCGCTTCCTTAGCGATCGAATCGAACAGCACGTCGACGGAAGGACAGTGTCCGTTTACTTTATCTCCTTGAAAGCATTCCACCTTGTAGGAATCGCCGATCTTGCGGACCCGGACGTGGCGGTCTCCCGGGGCGATCAGCACTCTGCCCGGCTCCAGCCTGTCGCCATCCTCGGCTTCCTTTACCTCCAGCGGCACGGCTTTATCGAGTCTGTCCGCGAACATTCGCGAAAACACGGGCGGGATATGCTGGACGATGACGATTCCGGGCATGTCGGAAGGCAAATCTCTTAATACCCGGTATATAGCTTCCGTACCTCCCGTGGAAGCGCCTATGGCAACGATTCTCGAGGTAATCTTCGCGCCCGCCGCTTTAAGCGCAACAGTTCGATCGACTCGAACGGCTTCGGCAGTCATTACTTTGGCCTGTGCTGCGATCTTGACCGCCCGAATCAGCTCGCGGAGGAACGTTTCCACGTTCCCGACCGAACTTAAATCCGGTTTGGCCACGAAATCGACCGCTCCGACTTTCATCGCGTCGAAGACGGCCGCATTGACCGAACTGACCACGACTACCGGCAGAGCATACTGAGGCAGGAGCCTGCGGATAAACTCGATTCCGTTCATTTTCGGCATCTCTACGTCGCTGGTCATGACGTCCGGTTGATAGCGAAGGATTTTATCCCGGGCATCGAAGGGGTCGACGGCTACGGCCACCACTTCGATCGCCGGGTCGGAGGAAAGCCCCTTCCTCAGCACTTCGCGGAAAACAAGGGAATCGTCAACGATCAGCACCCTGATTTTTTTTGCTGCGGCCATACCGGCACCTCCATTTACCCCTCATTCCTTGCGGTATACGGAGGGCATGACATATTTGTACCTCGTCTTGTCGCGGTCGAGCGATTCCGAATGCCCGATAAACAAGTAACCCCCGGGTTCCATGATGTCGTAAAACTTCCGAACGAGCTCCATCTTGGTCGCGTTGTCGAAATAAATCATGACATTCCGGCAAAAGACGACATGGAACTTCTTTTTGAACGGGAAGGTTTCCTCCATCAGGTTGAACTTGCGGAAAATGACTTCCTGGCGAATCTTGTCGGCAACGACCGAGCGATCGGCGGACATTCTCCGGAAATTGTTCAGCTTCCAATGCGCCGGCAAGGATTCCAACGATTCATTCGGATACATTCCCTTGATCGCCATGTCCAGCACGCGTTCGGAAATATCCGTCGCCAAAATCTTCGTATCCCAGAACCTCTTCTGCTGCCCGAAAAATTCGTCGATGAGCATCGCGAGCGTATACGGTTCTTCGCCCGAGGAGCAGCCGGCGCTCCAGATGCGCAAATCTTTATCCCTGACCGTGCCCGAAAGATAAGGAAGAACCTTATCTCTCATCACGTCAAAATGCTTCGTTTCCCTCATGAAAAACGTGTGGTTGGTCGTTATTCTATCGATAAGAGTAACGGCGGCGTCTCCGGAACGGTCGGAGACGACATATTCGAAATACTCCGTAAAGCTGTTGAAATTCAGCTGCTGAAGAACCAGGTGAAGCCTTCCCGTGATGAGCGACTGTTTTTCATCCTTTAAATGAATGCCGTAATGGGATCGGATGAAATCCGCCAGCTGCGTGAATTCCTTATTCGTAATCGAAACCATAGCCACACACCTTATCAAGCCTTCGATAGATTAATATTTTCCGAACTCCCTGTCGCTTAAAACGATTTTTTTCGAGCTTGCCGCCACAGTCTCCGAATAGGCTTCGTCGGCCGATCCGTTTGAGCGATTCTTGTCCGACATGCTTTCAAGCATGCGAATGACATCGGGGCTGAGCTCCTCCAATCCGGCATACTGGGAAGAACGCGACGTCCTTCTCAATTTGAACCTAGCGACCTGCTCCTGCATCATGGTAGCTTGGCTCGACAGCTCCTCGCTCGCGGCCGCGCTTTCTTCGGATGTCGCCGAATTCGTCTGCACGACCTGCGAGACTTGCATAATCCCTTGGTTGATTTGCGCAACTCCCGCCGCCTGTTCATTGGAGGCCACGGCAATATCGCCGACCAGATTGGCGACCTTTGCGACGCCATCCACGATTTTGCCCAGCGCGTCGGCCGTTTCGCCCGCGATTTTGGTTCCGCCCTCGACTTTCTTGATCGATCCTTCGATCAGATCGGTCGTTTCCTTCGCGGCATTGGCCGACCTTGCCGCCAGATTGCGGACCTCTTCCGCCACAACCGCGAAGCCTTTGCCGTGCTGCCCCGCTCTCGCCGCCTCTACGGCTGCATTAAGCGCCAGTATGTTGGTTTGAAAGGCGATTTCGTCGATGACTTTAATGATTTTGGAAATATTGCCGGAAGCGTCGTTGATATCGCCCATCGCTTTGAGCATTTCCCTCATCCGCTCATTGCCTTGGATGGCGTTATCTTTCGCCTCGTCGGCAAACTGATTCGCCCGGGTTGCGTTGTCGGCGTTTTGCTTGGTCTGGGAGGAAACTTCCTCCAGGGAGGCGGTCAATTGCTCGACCGAGCTGGCCTGTTCGGTTGCTCCCTGGGAGAGGGACATGCTCGATTCGGACACCTGCTTCGCTCCGGCCGCCACTTGTTCGGAGGCTGCTTGGATGTTGCCCATGACTTCGTTTAGGTTGTCCGTCATTTGGCGGAAAGCGGACGCGAGCGTGCCGATTTCGTCCTTGGTGTCCACCTGGATCGAGACATTCAGGTCCCCATCCGCAATCTGGTAAGCCGCGTCGACCATCCTCCTGACCGGATTGCTGATGATCCGGGAGATGAACATGCCCAGCACTACCGCCAGAATCATCGCTCCGATCACGACTCCGATCATGGTCATGATCGTGGTGTTTGCGTAATCTGAATACTCTTCCGCCCGTTCCTCCCCTCCGGCTTCTTTGTTTTTGAACAATTTGTCAATCAATTCGTAAGCCTTCAGAGCTAGAGGCGTTCCTTCTTCCAATAAAGCCTGCGCTTCTTCATCACGTTCTTCAATAGCCAAACCAAGAGCTTTGTCTCGAATAGGGTTATAACTCTGCAAAGTCTCCTTCAACGCATTAAAGTCTTGATGCGCATCTTCCGTTTGAATGGTCGCCTCGAATTCGGTAAGACGATTGTCGATCCTCTCATCCAGATCTTTGATCGTTGCAAGATATCCCTCTTGTTCGGAACGGTCATCGCTGGAAGTCACATCCCTGATTAGAACCCGAATTCTCTGGAAGTTCGTTCCCACGCGGCCTAAGTACGCTTGCCCCATGCCAAAATTGTTATAAAGATCCGTATACTTCTTATCCACGCTTCGCAGGCTGTTGATCCCGATTACGCCGACGGTGCCTGCCAATAGAGCAACCAAGATAAAGGATACGATCAGTTTCTTCCCGATCTTCATGTTATAGAACCATTTCATTGTCGATTCCCCCGTTTTATTGGATCTGTATGAGCTGGTCGGCTTCGTTGTCGTTCAGAAGCTTATCGCAGTCGAGAAGAAGTTTGACTTCGGTCCCGACTTTGCCGATTCCTTTGATATATCGGTTGACGCCCTTGCTTACGTCCGGCGGAGGCACGATCTCTTCCCCCGGAATGGACAAAACCTCGGATACGCTGTCGACGATGAGCCCGATGGAAATGTCCTGTATGTCGATCACGATGATGCAGGTTCTGTCGTTGTATTCCCGATAAGACTTCTTAAACCGCAACCGCACATCCATGACCGGGATGATCTTCCCCCGCAAGTTAATGATCCCCTTGATGTAATCGGGAAGCTCGGGAACTCCCGTAATCGCCTGGATGCCGATGATTTCGGTCACCTGCTTGATCTCGATTCCGTAAAACTCGCTTCCAAGCGAGAAGGTCAGAAACTTGTCTTTCTGGGCGTCTTCCTCAAACGTTTCATTTTGAACCAAATCTCCCGCCATGCCTTCATCTCCTTTACCGAATGTGATATGTACATTATTTCGGGGCAGCCGCCTCAGCTTCCAAACCCGGCATGCGAGAGGCACGAGCCGTTCTTTTCAGTTTGAACTTGCCGACCTGCTCCTGCATCATGGCCGCTTGGCCGGAAAGCTCTTCGCTGGCGGCCGCGCTTTCTTCGGACGTCGCGGAGTTGGTTTGAACGACTTGGGAAACCTGCAGGATGCCCTGGTTGATTTGCGCAACCCCCGTCGCCTGTTCATTGGAGGCCACGGCGATGTCGCTGACCAGATTGGCCACCTTCGCCACGCCGTCAACGATTTTGTTAAGCGCGGCGGCCGTGTCGCCCGCGATCTTGGTGCCGCCATCGACTTTCTTGATCGTGCCTTCGATCAGGTCGGTCGTTTCTTTCGCCGCGCCCGCCGATCTTGCCGCCAGATTGCGGACTTCCTCCGCCACCACCGCGAAGCCTTTGCCGTGCTGACCCGCCCTTGCCGCCTCGACAGCCGCATTGAGCGCTAATATATTGGTCTGAAAGGCGATTTCATCGATCACCTTGATGATCTTGGAAATATTGCCGGAAGCGTCGTTGATGTCGTCCATCGCTTTCAGCATTTCCTTCATGCGCTCGTTTCCTTGAACGGCGTTGTCTTTCGCTTCTTCGGCAAGATGATTGGCCTGAATGGCGTTATCCGCGTTCAGCTTGGTCTGAGAGGAGATTTCCTCCAGTGAAGCGGTTAATTGCTCGACGGAGCTAGCCTGCTCGGTTGCGCCCTGCGAGAGGGCCATGCTCGATTCGGATACCTGCTTGGCGCCTGCCGCTACCTGCTCCGAGGCCGCCCGGATGTTGCCCAGGACTTCGTTCAGATTGGCGGTCATTTCATTCGTAAAAAACGAAAGCTGCTCGATTTCATCCTTGCGTCTTCTCTTCATCTGAATGGGTTCCAATGTTAAATCCCCGTCGGCAACGCGCTGCAATTGGCTTGTAACTAAAGAAATCGGTTTCGATATGTGCCTTGCCATGATGTAGATAAGACCGATTCCGATCATGAAAGCAACGCCGACTATCATATACAGTCTATTCAGGATGTTGTTCGCGCCTTGATTAAAATCCATCAAGTAAGAACCGGCAGCAACGATCCATCCCCAATGCGGATCCGCCTCAGAGTAGGTGATTTTTGTGGCTAGCTTGTCGGGGTTTCCCGGCAAAGCCCATGCGTAATAGGTATATCCCCCGCCATTCAATGCCTGCTTGATGATCTCTTGTCCCAACATCACGCCATCGCTCGATTTTGTATCCCAAAGGTTCTTCCCTTCTATGTTCGGATGAGCCAACTCTACCCCGTTCTTATCCATAACAAAATAATAGCCGTGTGTGCCGATATCGATTTTCGTGTTAATCGGACGCGTGTTATCCTCGCGTTTGGGACCCAGAATGCTGATCTTGACCTGCTCCTGGGCTTCTTCCAATGTGATTCGACCTTGCTTAACTTGCTTGTCCAAGGCATTAATCATTTCAATAACCAGACGCACATCGTTCTTTAAACCGATTTCACCTGCCTTGTTTAGCTGGTTTTTTGCAGCGTTGTAGCTGGTAATGCCAGTCACCAGTACAGGACCCAGCAATAGAATGAGCGACATCGCGACGAGTTTCATTCCGATGTTCAGTTTCATCGTATTTCCTCCCTTCTTTCCAGCATTCGTATAACATCAGTGCTGAGCTCCTCCAACCCGGCATACGATGAGGCGCGAGCCGTTCTTTTCAGCTTGAACTTGCCGACCTGCTCCTGCATCATGGCCGCTTGGCCGGAAAGCTCTTCGCTGGCGGACGCGCTTTCTTCGGACGTCGCGGAGTTGGCCTGGACGACCCGGGAAACCTGCAGGATGCCCTGGTTGATTTGCGCAACCCCCGTCGCCTGTTCATTGGAGGCCACGGCGATGTCGCTGACCAGATTGGCCACCTTCGCCACGCCGTCAACGATTTTGTTAAGCGCGGCGGCCGTGTCACCCGCGATCTTGGTGCCGCCATCGACTTTCTTGATCGTGCCTTCGATCAGGTCGGTCGTTTCTTTCGCCGCGCCCGCCGATCTTGCCGCCAGATTGCGGACTTCCTCCGCCACCACCGCGAAGCCTTTGCCGTGCTGACCCGCCCTTGCCGCCTCGACAGCCGCATTGAGCGCCAATATATTGGTCTGAAAGGCGATTTCGTCGATCACTTTAATGATCTTGGAAATATTGCCGGAAGCGTCATTGATGTCGTCCATCGCTTTCAGCATTTCCTTCATGCGCTCGTTTCCTTGAACGGCGTTGTCTTTCGCTTCTTCGGCAAGATGATTAGCCTCTATGGCGTTATCCGCGTTCAGCTTGGTCTGGGAGGAGATTTCCTCCAGGGAAGCGGTTAATTGCTCGACGGAGCTTGCCTGCTCGGTTGCGCCCTGGGAGAGGGCCATGCTCGATTCGGATACCTGCTTCGCTCCGGCTGCCACCTGTTCGGAGGCTGACTGGATGTTGCCCATGACTTCGTTCAAATTCGACGTCATCCGACGAAATGCCGATGCTAGCAAACCGATTTCGTCTTTGGTATCAATCCGGATGTCGGCGTCCAAATTCCCGTCTGCAACTTGATGCGCTGCAGCCGCCAGCGTATTGACCGGTCTCGTAACCGAGCGAATGAGAAGCCAAGAGAAGGCGGCAGCAATGACCAGAGAGAGCAGCACCGCGGCGCTAAGACCGACCAGCAGTCGGGTTCCTGTCCGATCCGCGTCGTCGATATCGATTAAAGCTCCGTTGTCGTTGATACCCTGAAGAAGATCAAGGTGATTTCTGGCGCTATCGAAGAACGAATCCGCGCTATCCGCCCGTTCCTGCCAGCTCATCTTGTCTTCCTCCGCAGCACTTTGATATCCTTTGATCATTTCTTCCGTCTTCGTTTTCCATTCGTTCAAATCCGTTCTAAATAATAGGAGATGCTCGAAAGCGTTTTTCCCCGATTCATCGTTACGAATCTCTGCATAGAAGCTATGCTTCGCTTCAAAGATGTCTGCCGCTTTGCCGGCTCTCTCTTCAACCTGAGCCAGATTTTCTTGATAGTCCTTGAGCGCGTCTTCTTGCTCTTCCGTGTCTTCCGCGTTAAAAAAAGCCCGAAAACTTACCAAGGACTGGTATAAATCGCGATCGGCGTTCAGCAAATAGCTGGAGCTTACGTACGCTTCATCATACAAGGATGTAATCAATTTATCCTTTATGGCATTCAGATTGACGGCGGCAAACGCGGCGACAACCATAAGCGCTATGACGGGAACGGCCAACAACATGAGAAGTCTCGTACCAATCCTTCTGTCGTTCAGAAATCTCAATGGAAATCCTCCTGGGAAGTTATTGGGATTGTACAAGCTGAAACCGCTTCACGGGATCCGAGCCATGCTTCTCTTCCCGGCCAGCTCCGCGACATCGAGAATCAGGCTGATGCTTCCGTCTCCTAGCAAGGTGCAACCCGATAACCCTTCGATTTTCTTATACTTCTTGAAGTAGTTGGGAAGCGTCTTGACCACGACCTGCTGCTGGCCAAGCAGCTCGTCCGCCAGCAAACAAAGACTCTTGTCGCCCTCCTCTACCATTATCAGTATCCCTTCGCCGATGTCGGTTACTTCCGTCTCCACGTCGTATATTTCATGGATCCGGAGAATCGGGTAACACCGTCCCCGGACCATAATCATTTCGTTCCCGTCCGGATCCGTAATCACATCCGAGCCCAGCGGCCGGAACGATTCCTTGATCGACAACGTTGGAATCGTATAACAAGAAGCCCCCACCCGGATATTCATGCCGTCAATGATCGCGAGAGTAAGCGGGATTCTTAACGACATGCCGGCGCCACGGCCGGGTATGCTGTCGATCGCAATCGCGCCGCCCAGGTTCCGCAGCTTTTTGAACACGACATCCATTCCCACTCCGCGGCCGCTGAACTCGGTCACGTTTTCCTTGGTCGAAAATCCGGGAAGCAAGATCAGGTTATAGATTTCCTTGTCCGTCATCTCGCTCTCGTTCTTCTGCAGCAGTCCTCTCTCTATCGCGATGGCAAGAATGCTCGATTTGTTCAACCCCCTGCCGTCGTCCCGCATCTGGATCAGAACTTCGCTACCCAGGTTTCTCGCTTCCAGCGTGATTTTGCCATTGGCGCTTTTCCCCGCGGCCAACCTTTCTTCCGGAAGCTCGATTCCGTGATCGACGGCATTCCGGACGATATGCATGATGGGGTCCGAAAGCTGATCGATGACGTTCTTATCCATTTCGGTTTCTTCGCCGATGATCTCGACGTCAACCTCTTTGCCAAGCTTCTTGCACATATCCCTGACAATACGCCGCATTTTATGAAACGCAGTCGCCACCGGCACCATCCGGATGGACATGACCAAATCCTGCAATTCCTCGGAAATTTTGCTCAGCTGCCGGGCCGCCTTCTGGAAATTGTCCAGATCGAGGCCCTTCAGTTCAGGGTTCTGCGTCACCATCGCTTCGGCGATCACAAGCTCGCCCACCATATCCATCAATTTGTCCAGTTTGGCGACATTGACGCTGATCATGCTTGATTGGGAGGCGGTTCCTTGGGAATCGGCGTAAACCTTATCCTGTCCGGATTGGTCGAACGGCTCCTTTATCAGCTCGCCCGTCGGCGTGTTCTCGGTCTCGTTACCGGTCGCATAGATATCCAAATCCTTCAAGTATAAAGTACTTGAGAAATAAGTCCGGACTTCCTCATAGGATTTATCCGTGTCCAGGAAAACTTGAAAGCCATGTTTGCGGATATAGTCGGCGCTGTCGTGATTGTCCAGGATGTCGCCGGGAACAAACTTGAACTTGTCCGTGATTTCCGTAAGGCCGTGGACGATTTGATACGCCCTGACGTTCTCCATCCCGCAGTCTTCCGAAAAATGGATGACGACTCTGAACAATTGATTGCAGCCGCTCACCCGAATCGGCTCGGACGGCAGCTCCGGCAGAAAATGCTCCATACTCGGAAGAACACCATCATGCTCCCGCAGCTTTACGGGCAAGGAAGAAGCACCCTTCAATTGGATTAAATACACGCTTAATCGATCTGCGAGGACAGCCGCATCGCCGTCGGGGCTGTATCCGTTTTTGATTTTATGTACTTCTACCTTGATAAAATCCAGGCTGTCAAGAATGAGGTCGAAAAGCGACGCAAATTCGACATTCTGCGGTTTCTCGTCCCTTAGACAGGCAAACAGATCTTCAACAAGATGCGCTAGAGAAGATATGCCGGCGAATCCCATCATGGCCGAAGAACCTTTCAGAGTGTGCATGAACCGAAAGATTTCGTTTATCGCTTCCGGCGTAAAGGTCTGCCGCTTTTCGCAGTCAAGGAAGATCGTTTCCAACTGCTCGACCAGCTGAGTAGATTCGAAGATGTACATCTCGAGAATCGGATCGTTGTGATGGCTTGACAATTTCCTCCCCCTTTCAAATGCCATTTGCATGCAGAGACTAAAGTCTTGGTCTACAAGCACTATTCAAATGACATAGTTCGACATTTTTTTCTCACAAAAAAAACAGTCATCAACCTATTCAATCTTAAAGCCTGATGCGCTGTCGCTTAATTCCCTGGCCATCCGTTCAAGGGAGTGCGCGGCCGCCGCGGTTTCCTCGCTGCTCGCGGCCGTTTCTTCCGTGGCGGATGTGATGCTTTCGATCGAACGGAGGACATTCTCGGCCTGCGCGGCCTGTTCCTCGCTCGCGGCCGCGATTTCCGTCACCTTGAGAGCGGTTTCGTTCACCATGGATACGATATTCTCGAACGCCACGCCCGACATTTGCGATGAAACGACTCCCTCTTCCACCGCCATTACGCTTTTCTTCGTATTCTCTTGGATGACCTTAATGATGGACGTAATATGCCGGGTCGCCTCGCCGCTGCGTTCGGCCAGCTTGCGCACTTCCCCCGCCACGACGGCAAATCCCCGTCCCTCTTCGCCGGCCCGCGCCGCTTCGATCGCCGCGTTAAGAGCCAGAAGATTGGTCTGCTCGGCGAGCTCGTCGATCAGCTCGCTGAATTCGCCGATTTTGCCCGAATCTTCCTCGAGCCGCTGCATGTGGCCATGGATCCGGTTCATCCCTTCAATGGAATCCCGGATCACCCGGCCTCCTTCGCGGGCGATTTCCGTCGTTCGTTCGGACATTCCGGACGCTTGCTCCGCGCTTCGGGCTACCGAGTTGATCGCGATGGACAGCTCCTTGAACATCTCGGCCATCGAATTCGCGGCTTGGGCCTGATTTTCGCTGCTGCTCGAAATATCCTCGGTGACCGCCGTAAGATTCCGGGAAGCTTCGGAAACATGTCCTGAGGAAACAAGAACGCTTCGAACCAAATCTCTTAGGTTATCGGTCATTTCATTGACGGACTGAGCCAACTGACCGACTTCGTCCCGGGAGCGAATCTCCAACCTTTCGACTCGCAATCGGCCCTCGGCGACTGAAGAAGTAACCCCGGCTATCTTTCGGACAGCGTAGGAGATGGAACGGATGAGCGCCCATCCGAAGACGCTGACCAGAAGCAAAGCCGCCAAACCGACCGCTATCAATACCGACGCGAACGTCTTTTTTGCTTCATCGTTCCGTTCAATCCCGCTCTGGGCGGCGGCATTAACGAGATCCTCCGATACGTTCAAATATTCCCTGACGGACGAGAAAATCGGATCTTCGCCGTCCGCTCTGTCCAACCAGCTCTGTTTATCGACGGAGGCCGCTTTCTCGAACCCTTTCATGATAGCTCCCGTTTCCGAGATCCAACGGTTGAAGTCGGTTTCGTACCCTTGCAGATGCTCGAACACGGTGCGTTTGCTGTTCGCGTCTCTTAATTGCTCGTATACCCCGCGGTTCGAGTCGAATATCGCCGCCGCTTTTCCTACTCTATCTTTGACCTGGACGATGTTCTCTTCGTAATCGTTTAGGCCTTGCTCCCGCTTTTCGGACGAATCGTTAAGCAAGTATTGCCAGAAGCCGACATAAGCCTGATACAGATCCCGGTCCGCGTTCAATAGGTAATCGGCGCTGGAATACGACTCATCGTATAGACTGTGCGTAAGCTTGGCGGTAAGCTTGTCCAAATCTCTCACCGCGAACGCGATAATCAACGCCAGCGCGAGAATCGGGATGGCGAACAAAGCGGTAAGCTTGCCGCCCAGCCTTCTGTTATATAGAATACGCATATTGCTTCGCCTCTCCGTCTTGTGAATTCATCACTCGGTTATTTCGCCGCGCGTCCTACGGCTTTTTTGAACCGCTCTTCTTCCACTGGCTTGATGACAAAATCGTATGCGCCCGCCAAGATCGCCGCCTTCACCATCGGTTCCTGGCCCATGGCCGACGTCATGAGAATTTTCGCTTTAGGGTCGAAAGCCCGGATCTCCTGCACGGCCGCAATTCCGTCTTTATTGGGCATCGTAATATCCATGGTCACCAGATCCGGCTGAAGCTCGCGGTATTTGGCCACCGCATCGTTGCCGTCCACCGCTTCGCCCGCAACTTCATGCCCCTCCGACTCGATCAATCTCCGAAGCATCATCCGCATAAATGCGGCGTCATCCACGATCAACACTTTCATAGTCGCACCAACGCTCCCAATCAGGATTAGATTAGCTTTCTAAGGCAAGACACAATTCCATGCCGTCCATGCCTTCCAGATGGATCGGCACCGTTATCATTTGTAGCCTGTCACTCCAACAAAGTGAGTATTGCCCGACCATCAAAGAATCTTGAAGACGGAAACGGTCGTATTCATATCTTCCGCCAACTGGGCCAGTGACTGGGCAGCCGCAGCGGTCTCCTCGCTGCTTGATGCGGCTTCCTCGGTCGCAGAGGAGATCGTCTCGATCGAATGAAGCACCTCAGTCGTCTGAGCGGCCTGCTGCTCGCTTGCCTCCGCGATTTCCGATACCATAAGTCCGGATTGATTGACCATTGAGAGGATCCTTTCAAACGCTTCTCCCGTTTGCTGCGAGGAAGCGACTCCTTCTTCGACCGCTTTCACGCTTTGCAGCGTATTCTGCTGCATTCCTTTGATAATGGTTGTGATTTGCTTCGTCGCCTCGCCACTGCGTTCGGCCAGCTTGCGGACTTCGTCCGCCACCACGGCGAAGCCGCGCCCCTGGTCTCCGGCCCGCGCCGCTTCGATCGCGGCATTCAGGGCAAGCAGGTTGGTCTGTTCCGCGATGTCGTCGATGACTTCGATGATTTCCCCGATTTTGTTCGAATCGTTCTCCAGCTTGGACACTTGCTCATTCAGTCGGTCCATGCCGCTGATCGACTTATTGACGACATTGCCGCCTTCCTTGGCAATGTCCATCATCCGGTTCGAGAGGTCGGCGGCATTCCCGGCGCTTCTCGCTACCGAGTTGATGGTTTCGGCCAGCTCGCCGAAGAGCTCGTTCATCGTTTGCGCCGACTTGGCCTGATCGTTGCCGCTGCTTGCGATTTCCTCCGTGCTGGCGGAAATCTCCTGCGCCGATGCGGACACCCCTTCGGCGGCCGTCAGAACTTTGGCCACGGTTTCTTTGAATCCGGTCAGCATGGCGTTAAAGGAGCTGTTGAGCTGGCCGATTTCGTCTTTTGAGTCGTAGTTTCCTTGCACAGTCAGATCGCCCTTCTCTGCTCTGCCCATAAGCCCCTGCAATATATAAATTGGCGATGTGATTGATTTGATAAAGAATATACCGATTACGACGATTAAAATAACAACCAACGAAACGGATAATATGGTATAGAATATGGAGGATTGTTTCAGATCATTATCTTCCGAAATTTGACTGGCTGAGAACTCATCAATGATCTCGCCCGCTAGGTTAAGATAGTCTCTGGCAGCATTAAACGATTCATTCGTCTTTTGCAGGGCAATCTGTGTGTCATTCCCTGACTTGGCTTCAATAAGCGACTGGGATAATACCGTCCATTCCGCAAACGTCTTTTCAAATTGTTGGATGGTCTCTTCCAGTGATACCTTTGACTCGCTGTGAAGGTAGATTTCGAGTTTCGGTATTTTTTGGATCAGCTCATTCACTTTCAGTACTCTGTCATTGACCTGTTCCACATTCTCGTTAAAGCTCTCCATGGATGCGGCAAATTCTTTGCTCTGCCCGTCATATGTAAAAAGGTTTTGGGTTGCTGTCAGAGCCTGGTACATGTCTCTGTCTGCGTTTAACACCAGGCTGGAACTGGAATAGATTTCGGATTTGTTGGCTGTCAAGATATTCATGACTACGATAGTAACCATAGCTGTCAAGAGAAGAGCCACTGTAGGAATAGCAAGCAAAGCCATTAATTTATTTCTGATTTTAATATTCTTTATATATGTAAGCATGCCTCTCCACTCCATCCTGTAACAAGTTTATGTTTCTGCCCCCCCCCCCC